>NZ_JAHQUN010000087.1:0-9386 GCF_019052485.1 Bacteroides sp. MSK.20.82 | reverse complement strand
CTTTTATTCATTTTAGTTGATACTTATAGTAGTCAACCAAATCCAGGGTAAGACATTCCACAGTAGGAAACTATCAGTAGTAAGGCAGATGAAAGAATATTTTTCCGGAACAGGGATTTAATAAGCAAGGAATACTAAATATTCTCCTGTACAATGAATGGTAAACTCATCTGCTGTTGCTTCATTAAGTGTTCCCTGCCACCAGTTGCTGAAGTCGCTTAGCGGATAAAACAATCCTTCTCCTTTTAATCCTTCAGCTCCAAAATTGATGATAGAGACCTGCTGACCGGGATGTGAGGCAAAACTTTGCGTATCACTCACAGGAATAAATGTCCCGTAATCAGTGACTGTCCGTACTTCCATGCCACTTCTCATATACTCCATGAGCAGGCTGATGTTTCCTAACGTATGATCTTCCCGTTTGCCGGTAGCACCTACGATGGCGATTTTCCGTATCCCTTTACTTTGCAGATAATGGACAGCTTTGGTCTGATCATTCGTCTCCTGATCCGAAATTTGAAGGATAATAGAGGAAAAACGCTTTTTATATTCCGGCAGGAGCGAGTCTCCATCGCCTATAATCACGTCGGGAGTATGTCCGCGGGAAATATATTCATTGGCGGCCCCGTCGCAACAAACGACGAATTGGGCTTCTGCCAAAAGACGCAGGGGAAGTTCGTGCGCAGGATATTCACCGTTGGCAAGTATGACGGCTTGGGGTATATAGTGTTCGTTTATCATTGCATGTTCATTATTTTTTTCCATTTGAAGTAGCCAAAGATAGCTATAATGGAGTAAAGTCCGTACAATGCGGAGGTGAAATAGAGATCTTTATAGATATAAAGTCCGCAACAGACGATGTCGACAAGAATCCAGGCAAACCATTGCTCGATGTATTTGCGTGCCAGCATCCACATTCCGACAATGCTCAACGCCGTTGTGAAACTGTCCAGCCACGGAACGTTACTGTCTGTGTATTCGATAAGTATCCGGGCGATGCCGACGAAAGACACGATAAACACAAGGAATAGTGGCAGATAGCATTTCCACGGGGTATGTATAATGGGGAGACTTTTCTTTTCCCCGTGTCCCCACATCCAGAAGAACCATCCGTAGATGGCAGCTATCAGATAGTAGATGTTGATGCCGAAGTCGGCATACAACCCCGCGTCGTAATAAACAAAGATATAAATGGCCGGCATGATGATGCCCGCCAGCCACAGATAGATACTGGCGCGATACTCCAGCCACAGGTAGATAATACCGATAAACGTACCGAATATCTCCAGATAATTCATTTCCATATTTGCTTATTTATTCGTTCTCTACGCCGGCATTACCCGGATCAGATTCTATGGGTATGTTCTCAGCCTGTCATGTTAGGGCACCCCTATTGCGTGAATCGGCGGTAAAATTACGAATTTAGCAGAAGGAAAACAAGGAATCATGTAAAAACAAGTCCTCCGTTGAAAAAACGAAGAGGAGATTTCAGCGGCATTTTTGCAATGCCGTGAAATCTCCTCTTCTCCTCATTTGTCGTGTATTATAAAACTTCTTTTTCTTTGGTCAGTTGCTCTTCATATAGCGTGTTACCGATCGTATATTTGAGGCTGAACTTTTTGGCGGTTGTGTTGTAGGTACTTTCTCCTGAGTCGATAATTACCGGTCCGTTTTCAGCATCCCATGCTTTGATCAAAACTTTCTTTACATCATTAGTGCCTTCCACTATCTGATCCGTGATGGTCAGTTCTATTGTACCCGTTTGGATATCAGCTTTCTCGTCGCTCTCGTTGTTCATGGCATAGAATAGTCTGACAGTGTTGACTCCGGTAGGCTTAATCGTTTTAGGCTTCTGAATCGTCTTCGGAGTTTCTCCTTCTAAGGTGGTATGCCCACTCATCTGGTAACTGCCCGAATAGTCATTCTTTAATTTTAATAGAATCAACATTTTATATCCGGATTCACTTATCGGATATCCTGTTGTACTTTCTATTTCGACGGGGATGACGTATGACTGGTCAATCTTCAGACTTGCTGTCTTTATCAACACAGGAACTTCGGCGGAAATACCTTCAGCGTGCTTGATTACCGTATTCTCCAAAGAAGGAATGGAATATAAATCAGTATCCAGTGATTTATAATATTTGTCCTCATTCAGAACGGTCCAGTATTTTTTATTGTAAATATCTACCAACTCTTCGTTGATCTTCATTTTTACGTTCACATCTCGGTCTAATGCTAATGTACCGGAACTGCTGACCGTGAAATAAGTTTTCACTTCTTCGTTACTGTAGCTTACTTCTGTGGTCCATACTCGGTTGTAAGCACCGATCAGGTAGATTTCTTTCTGATATTGTTCTTTTTCAAGCAGGTCTTTTTCACAAGAAGTGATGGAGAGCGTTAACAAAGAACAGACCACTATTTTGTATATTGATCTCATTATATGTTCAATTTTATATGATTAATAATCAGTTATATGATAGAAAGGGGAAAGTTACCAATCTCCGAATCCGTCCCATCCTGGATTTTGTTTCAGTTTGGCATTTTTATCCAATACGGCTCTCGGAATAGGATAGAAGTACATCTTCCTGTCAAAGCTGCGTAATGCATACTTATGAACTACATTGACAACAGTATAGAATTGGTCTCTTTCGGTTGTCTTCTTGGTAACGTCCATACCTTGTACCGGTTTGTTTTCTTCTGTTTCTGCTAGTCCCCAACGACGCAGGTCATGATATCTTCTTCCTTCGCACGCAAATTCGATCATGCGTTCGCGGATGATTAACTGACGCATCTTCACTTGATCGCTGGCATCGGCAAGGGTGATGCCCGGCAATCCGGCACGGTAACGAATCATGTTGAAGTAGTACATGATTTCCTCCGGATTATACAAAACATGATAAGTGGTGTTATCTGCCGCTTCCGTATATTCCGGTTCTCCTTTCAGTTCATTCAATGCTTCTACATAGTTCAACAGTATTTCCGCATATCTGAATACAGGGAATGTTTTTGGTTTTATTTTAGCACCTGTATGACTGGTACAGTTATCTTCCGGATGGATATATTTCTTTAGAGTATATCCCGTTAAGTTATAGTCTTCTGGATTGGCAGCCTGTTTTGCACAGTTGCCATTCACGTAATATCCTGCTGTAAAGTTAGTCACGTTGGGAGCTTCGGTTCCTGTTACCGAAGTTGCGGGCCAGAAACATTCACAGAATCCGATAGATGCGTAGAAACGCGGTTCGCGGTCCAGATACATTTTGGCAACGGTTGGTCTCAGCTCATATCCTGTGGCGATGGTAGGTACAGTACCCGCTTCTTCATAATAATCAGGTTGTTGCACATAATCTTCTCCATCTTTCATGTAGTAGGCATCTATGAGTTTCTGAGTGATTCCTAAGCCGTTCCATCCTCCCAGTTTCAACGGGAAGGCGATTGAAATGATGTTGTTGTTCAAGGGAGTAGCATAAATAAGTTCAGGGTTTTTCACAGCCAGTGCTTCTCCATTGAACATGTCTATATACGAATGGTAAGGATCGATTCCTCCTACTCCTAACGGAAATTCCGCTTGTGACGCCTGAGAGGATGCATACGTGTTTTCATCGCTGGGTACAGTGTATAATGAGTAAATACCGCTATCGATAATTCTCTTGGAGGCAGCAGCTGATTTCGCCCATTTCACCGGGTCATATTGCTGGGCTATCATGTTTCGTCCGTCGGAAGTGGTCCAGTCGGCATAATATTGATTGCCGTTGTACCACTTGGAAGCTTGATAAAGCCGGACACGTGACATGAGGGCGGCTGCCGCATATTTGGTAGGACGTTCGAATTGAGTGCTCGGGCGCGTCGGGTCCAGTAGACTGTAAGCTTCTTCGAGGTCTTTGCAGATATATTCCACACATTCATCGTACGTGTTACGTTCGAATGACAAGTTTTCAATGTTTTCATCTACCGACAGCGGCTCTTCGGGAAGGATGACTGCCGGTCCGTAAAGTTCCAACAGATAGAAATAGAAGGAAGCTCTCATGAAATGAGTCAAACCCATAATTTCACGTCTGTCCAATCCTTTCAGGTCTTTGCATTCATCGATGCGGGTGAAGATAGTGTTACACTTACGGATACCTTTGTAGTATTGTCCCCACATGTTGTAGTAAGAATCGTTCTGCGTAATTTTGTCTGCATACAAGTAGGTACCGGCGTACTCAGCTTTCTGCCATGACAGAAGAACTTCATCTACCGCAGTCTCGTAAGGACCGTAGGAACCGGAAAACAAGTTGCCTTGAGCGGGCATTAATGCCGCAGTTCCCCACACATAACGCTCCAGATAATCTTGTCTGGCAAAGATGGAGTCGAGTGGAGTCAGGTCGTTAAAGTATTCATCAACTGCCAGATAGTTGCATGAAGTCAGCATGAACGGGATGATTCCCAGTGTCGTGCATAGAATATGAAGGCTTTTCTTTAATATCTTTTTCATAATAGTTTTCAATTAGAACGTAGCTGTTAACTGTAAAGAGAAAGTACGCTGTAGCGGATATACGGCGCCGTTTTTAGATGCCTGTCCCGGATCCCATAGTTTCACTGAATCCCATACTGCCAGATTCTGTCCGACAAATTGCAGATTCATATCACTGATGCCCACTGTCCTTAGTACTTTATTCGTTCCGATACGATAGGAAATATCCAATGATTTCCAACGCAGGTAAGAACCATCTGCCAGCCAGAAAGTAGAAGCACGGTTATTGTTCTTATTCTCTCCGTAAGTCAGGCGCGGGAAACGTGCATTCGGGTTTTCTGTAGAAGGATCCCCTGAATACCATGCCGGTGTCCAACGATTCTTCGGGTCGTTTACGATGGATAGAATGTTGCCGACTTCTCCGCCTGAGAAGGGATAGAATCCGGAACCGCCGTATAAGAAGTTAACTTTGGCTGCTCCAGTGAATAAAGCACTGATAGTCCATCTTTTATATCTGTATTCCAGTGCAAAACCGTATTGAATTTGCGGTACATTGGAGTGTGCAATAGGAACAATATCGTCATCGTCAATTTTTCCGTCAGCGTTCACGTCTTTATAGCGGATATCTCCGGGGCGTACTTCGCCGTATGTCTGTTTCGGGCTTCGGTTGATTTCATCCTGATTTTGAAATAAGCCTAATGCAACCAAACCGCGCATAACACCATAATTTACATCGCTATACGATTGGTAAGGGTAGCGCACCGCATCCTGGTCCCAATGTACAACTTTGCTGACAGCATATGTCATGTTGGCACGCACCGTGAAAGAGTTGTCTTCGTTTATTTTCTGGTTCAGGTAAATGTTACCATCTATACCACTACTGCGCATACGTCCTACGTTGGTATATGGGTTGGTCACGACGCCTACTTCCGAAGGCATCATTTTTCTTTCCTGGAAGATATTATCACGAGTGTCTCTGAAGATATCTACCGTTCCACCTATTTTATCATTGAGAAATTGGAAGTCGATACCCAGGTTATATTTCTTGGCTACCTCCCAGTGTAAGTTGTTGGCTCCGATTTGTTTTTCTGTCAATCCATTGGAACCCCAACGACTACCACCTCCAAAGTTAATCAACGTCAGATATGGGAACCGACGTCCACCACCGATCTGATCGTTACCAACTTCACCATAAGAAGCTCTGATCTTCAAAAAGTTGAGCCATCCTGCATGATTCTGCATAAATTCGTATTGGGTCGGGATCCATCCTAAGGCTATTGCAGGGAACAAACCGAATTGTTTGCCCGGTTCAAAGTTTTCGGAACCGGTGTATCCTACGTTTCCTTCTATCAGATAAGCATCTTTATAAGAGTAAGTGGCTCTGGCAGATAACGCTTGATAACGTTTGGGAATAGATGAAATTTCATCATTTGCTTCGGTGGTTTCGGTGCTTTGCATATAGTAATGTATCAAACCGGTTACACGATGTTCCTGATTGAAAAGTCTTTCATAGGCAAGTTGCGATTCGAAGTAATATCTCCGGTCACTGGCAGCACTCTTGGCGAATTGAATGTTACTGGCTGATACCGTACGTTGTGTCATTAATGAACCGTCATTGTAACGGCCAAAGGCCTTGTATAGGTCCGGCATTTTGGAGCGGACTACGTTGTGTATATTGTTATTGTTATACGAGAACATTCCTCTGGCAGTCAAACCCTTGATCCATTTTCCGAAGTCTTGACGTAAGGTGAAATTGATGTTCATAGTGGTCCGGTTTCCCTTTTTAAATCCGGTATGGTTCAACAAGATATATGGTGAGATCTGTTCTCCGTTTTTACCATAAGCAGGAAGCATTCCATTGGAATAACGTAAAGGCACCGTCAGGGGAGTCAGATAGGCTTGTGCGGCCCAGAGTGCGTCATTGTTAGTTCCGAATCCCGGTGCTCTGTCTTCTACAATAGCTCCGTCCATAGCCAATCCCATGATTGTTGATGAAGTTAGGTTCATGTCTACCTTTGCGCGGAAATTATATTTAGCCCATTTGACATTCGTGTTGTATTTGTTAACTTTGTCTTGCTTGAAGATAGCATCTTTGAATGTACCTCCTACACTGACAAAATATCTGGCAACTTTTCCACCACCGGATACATTTAAATAGTGCTGATGATTAATAGTTACATCTTTCAGTATCTCTTTTTGCCAGTTAACGTTTGGATATAAGTCATTATCCAGTCCTGCTTTAATAATCTCCAGTTCTGTCGGGCTATAAAGAGGGTCCATATTGCTTACCACTCGGGCTTCGTTTGCCAAGCTGGCATAATCGTATGCTTCCAGATATTCGGGCATACGGGGGGAATAAGAGAGAGTCATACTGCTTTTCCAGGTTACCTTGGTTCGACCTTCCTGACCGGAACGGGTCGTTACCAAAACAACGCCATTTGCACCACGTACACCATAAACGGCTGTTGCCGAAGCATCTTTCAAGATAGAGAAGCTCTCAATATCCGACGGGTCGAGGTCGTTGAGGTTTCCTTCAATACCGTCAATCAAAACCAGCGCAGACTGGTTGGCACCAAATGTGCTGATACCGCGAATCCAGAACTCAGAAACATCCTGCCCCGGTTCGCCGCTTCGGTCAACGGCTATAATACCGGGAACCACACCTCCCAGCATATTGGCTACGGAAGTTGACGGAGCACTGATGGCAGCCGGATTGACACTGGTGACAGCACCTACCACGCTGACTTTACGTTGTGTTCCCATACCTACAACAACTACTTCGTCCAATGATTCTGAGTCGGGCTCCAGAGATATACGCATCTTCTTATCGGTTTGAGCAACCACTATTTCTTTGCTCTTATATCCCATAAATGAAACAATCAGCGTTGTTTTTGGAGCTAATGATTTCATACTGAAGTTACCATCCATATCTGTTATAGTTCCGGTTTTTTCTTTCCCTTTAACAGATATGTTTGCACCCGGGAGCGGATCACCATGTTCATCTAACACGATTCCGGCAATTTGAATTGGTTCTTGTTGGGCCCATATCCCTTGTGTTGCATTTCCTGCCAATAGCAGAAAGAAACACAGGGTTAATTTAAAATATAGTGTTTTCATTTCTATTCCTTATTAATTATTCAATAGCAAGTTTTCTGATGCAGTGGTTGTTTTGATCTGCAATGTAAAGAAATTCATTTTTGTCCAAATAGACACCCCAAGGCTGATCGAATTGGGCTTCCAAAGGATCCCCGTCTTTGTATCCTTTCCCGCTACCTGCTATCGTGGTCACGATATTTAACTTGGTGTCAACTTTACGAATCCGATGGTTATTAACATCCGCTATATATAAATTGCCTTCTTTATCAATAGCAATTCCACGCGGCTCATTGAATTGTGCTTCTTGTACATCTCCGTCCCGGAAGCCTGCGCCTGCACCGGGAATATATTCTTCAATGTCTCCGTCTAGAGCTGGCCAACCGTCCGTATCGCGTGTGAGCTTAAAGCGATAAACTGCACTTTTACTATGCAACACACAATAAACATACTTATCAACCGGATTGTAAGCACATAAACCATTGGAGCCTACATTATAGAGTGTACCGATTCGTTTTGCTTTGTTGGGATTTAAGGTTCTTTTATTCTTATCAAAAGGTTGTGTCCACAATTGTCCTGTGTTTTGGCGGTATATCACAAAAGTAGAATCTACAGGGTCGAGAACAACACTATGCATCCATCCTCCGTTGGCTAAAAGCTGTCCCATTTTATCAGCCACCCAGCTCACATTAGCATCGAATAAGAAACAACCGAAGTTGGCATTATCGCATGGACCAAATAGTTGTTTCTTTTCTTTATCGATAAATAAAGGTTGGTCGATTACCATGCCATCCAGTAAAGTGATCGTTTTATTTTGTTCGATGGATGATAAACGCGTTCTTCCATCAGAGTCGAATATGAATACATTGTCATCATTGTCTACAGCTACATACCTTGGAGTATTGAATGTGGTCTCGCCGAGAGTTCCGTCTTTATTGCCACCTTCTTTGGCTTTTCCTACTACTGTAGATACGGAAGAAGTTACAATATATTTGAATGTTTTTTCAGCATTGCTGAGTTCAGCTTCTTTTCCGGCAATCTCCACCCGTACATGGCTTTCCCCTCCGGCTTGCTTGGGCACTTGGGCATAAATAACATCAGGCTTGACACCTAAAACCAATGCCTCCCGTTCATTACCTACTTCATCCTTGAAGTAAACTTTCACTTGGCTTTTGTCTTCTCCGAAATTGGAACCTTTAACAATGAATTTGGTTCGTATGCCACCGGAATCGGGCATAAACTCTGTAAACTTGACTGGTTGATTAGGATCGAAAGCTGTGCTTTTCTTGTCTTCATTACAACCTACTATTAGTAGCAGGAAGCCGAAAACCATCCAGATTAGATTAAATGATTTACGCATGTTTTTCTATAAGATTTTATTAGTTTGAAAAAAGGTCTTTTTAGGCTTTCTATTTAAATAAGGTTTAATAGATTCTAATTGATTTCAATTTGACTTAAGGGCTTTTGGCTTTTTCTCTCATGTGATTAATTGTTTTAAATATTACAGATTCAAAGGTGTAAATGGCTATATATAATTGTGAAGCACACTTTCCGTTCGGTTTTCAGGATACAAACTTAGGGGATTTCAAGGAATCAGGAGCATATGCTTTTATTCATCCATGTATATCTTTTCATTCAAAATTGCTTTTTTTATCATTTGCTTCGCCTTTCTGTTATAATATTGATTATTTTTGTGACACTTAAACTAATATGAATATATAATGAAGCGAACCGTTCGATATACCGTCCTTGTTTTGATTGCTATTATAAATTCTTTAGTTATTAATGCGAATCAGCAGTTGGCTTTCTGATTCAAAAATTAAAAATTAACAAATGTAAG
>NZ_JAHQUN010000086.1:0-9949 GCF_019052485.1 Bacteroides sp. MSK.20.82 | reverse complement strand
AGGTGGTGCCACCAGGAATCGAACCTTTTAGTTTGGTTTACTCTAATCCCTTGATTGACAGCACCTTTTTGCTTTATTTCTTATGAAAACCATCGAATTAGCTTTACACTAAATTCATCGCTTTTCTTTATCAATTCAACAATCATTATCTTTTTGACGATGCGAAGATAAGCAAAAGGTTCGATTTCTGCAAGCCTTTATTAGATTTTTAAACGAAGAACTATGGCTCTTTATCTCAAGAAACGAGCGATTTTGTTAATATGTTGATTGTTAGTATTTTTATTTACTATGTGCTTAACTTTTAATTCTTTTTGTTTGTTTAACAGCCCAAACAGCAAGGTTAGGTGTATTGAAAATCAGCCTAATATTTTTTCGTTTTTAAATGAAAGAGCCGTGAGAAGAAACCTGAAATTTAGTTGTATGGATGTTATTGTATTTAAGAAATTTCACTAACTTTGTTTGTTGTGGATGTGGCGATAATGGATTTGCAGCGTCATTTACTATTTCATATTTAATGTTCTTATTGCTACATTCTTATTTTCCAATGGAGTTAAAATAGAATTATGTTAATAACAAAAGTATGAACAGTTTAATTCTTGATTTTTTAGACAGTTATGCTGGTAATCCTAATCCTCAGTATGCCGTGATGCTGAAAGGAAAATGGGGATGTGGTAAAACTCATCTTATAAAGCAATGGAAGAAGAAGTTTGATAAGACCTCAGATACCAATGAGGAAATTACACTAAAGCCCATCTATATTTCGACCTATGGAATGGATAGCGTGAATGATATTAAGACTGCTATAGATAGAGAATTAAATCCTTTCTTTTATTCGAAAACAGGGCGCTTCATAAAAGGAGCTTTGAAATTAGCCGGTAAGATAGTCTTCAAAACAAGTATGGATTTTAATGAAGATTCTAAAGAGGATGGTTCATTTTCCGCAACACTGGATTCATTGTCGTTACTACAAGTGGAAGACGATAGTATAAAAGGTGTAAAATTTCTGATATTCGATGACATCGAAAGGTGTCTGATAGAAATGAAAGAATTGTTAGGTTTTATCAATTATTTTGTAGAGCACTGTAATTGTCATGTTGTTGTAATTGGAGATGAGAACCACCTTGAAGAACTGCCTAAGGCTGTATTGGATGAGTTTAAGGAAAAGACTATAGGCAAGGAATTTGAAATACAACCCAATATAAAAGAAGCCATCGAATACTTCCTTGACGAAGTTCCGACATCCGATTATTTGAAAGAAATGCGTGATTTCATTATTGACTGTTTTATATGTACAAAATCCGATAACTTACGGGTTTTGAGACAATGCTTATATGATTTTAAAAGCCACTTAAACAAACTTCCTTCCGAACTGATTGAAAAGGATAATATCTTTCTTAAAAATATTCTTGGTTCATTTATTGCAGTGTATGCAGAGTATAGCAATGGTGAAAGCAAAGAGTTAATTTGCAAATGGAGTGAAGAATGTAAATTCTTGCTACACCAAGATGATAATGAGGATAAGCAAAGAATGCAGCATTTGAGAGAAAAATATGATTCCTTAAATAAAAGCTTGGTATATAATGTTTTAAATCCAGGGTATGTTACGGCTATTATAAACTATATTATTACAGGTGCTCCACTTGTAGAATTCATTGCTATGGAAATAAAGGGTAATCAAAGAGAGCTAAAACCTTGGGAAAGGTTATCTGGTTTTTTCGATATGGAACAGCAAGAACTTGAAAGTATTTGTCAAGCTACTATAAATGCCATATTGGATAAAGAAATAAAAGACGCTTATCAACTTGGTTATAGTATTGCATATCTATCATATTTTGCTGCTATTGATGCTGTCTATTTGGAAAAGGATACTGTCTCTTCAATAAAAGAGAGAATAGCAGAAATGATTAATAATCAAACCAGTTTAGAAGAACTTTATCGGCTAAAAGGGCTTTTTATTAGTGGATGTAATTATGTAACCACAGATTCCAAGACTCTAATAACAGATGATATTGTGTCCTATTTTTTGCAGAAGATGAAATCAAAGATTAATGATTTACCAGATCAAATGCAAAAAGCACTACGTAATTTGACAGAAGAAACTGTCGAGGAGCTCATAATTATAGATAGGCAACCTTATCCGGATAAAAGTTGCACATACGAATATCGTACTATATTTGCATCGGAAGATGCAAATACTCTTTTTGATGCTATTTGTAAACTAAGTAATAAAAGCAGAAATTCTTTTACGCAATTTCTTTCTTATCATTATAATTTTGATTATCACCTACAAGATGTGGGGGATAGATATAAGGCAGATATTCCTTGTTTACTCCAATTGAATGATTTGGTTAGTAAGAAAATCAGTGTATTAAAGAGTGTGGACAGGCTTGCCTTTATAAGGTTGAAAGAGGCTTTGACTAAAGCGATTAGGAGGTGTGAAGGCAAGAATGACACCAGTGATTGTATTTAATATAAAAGCTATGCGGATTTAGATTCAGATATTTTCTACATGACAAGAACTAATTGTCTATTTATAACCATTTATCGTATAAATTTATTAAAACAAATGACAAAAGAGCGTATGGAAACCTTTAAAATCATTGGTGTACGACCATTGAAGGGATGTAATAAACATGTAATAAAAAACTTGAGACCTGATGTTTTTTATGCATTTTATAATAATTATGAGCTTAAAGATGGGAAAGTGATAAAAGGCGAACAACAAGTTCCGGATAATTTGTATGCATCCAATATTAGCCTGCACGCTATTGTTGGAATGAACGGTAGTGGAAAAAGTACAATCGTAGAATTAATTATCCGGATTATAAATAATTTGTCTTTTTATATCTTAGGAGAGCAATCTGGAACATACGCTGCTGAGCCATTGGTTCCAGTAAAACGCTTGAAGGCAGAATTGTATTATGAAAAAGATAATGTCATTTATAAGATCGCTATTTCCAACGAAGGCTTTTCATGGACAGACGAGTATGGTAATATAATGGGACACAATAGTGATGATTTGCAATCGCTGTTTTATACGATCGTCATCAATTATTCACATTATGCCTATAACTCATTGGAATATCAGTCCGAAATTATGGGGAGATATAAGAAAAAGTTTTGGATAGAAGCTCTTTTTCATAAGAATGACGGTTATAGAACACCCATTGTTTTGAATCCCTTCAGAGAACGAGGCAATATTGATATCAATGTGGAAACAGAATTGGCAGAACAACGTTCTATCGCTTTTTTTTCTTATTTTAAGCTTTACCACTCTATTAGTTTTCATCCCGATTATGACATTAAATCTTTTGTAATCAAACTAGATAAAGATGGTGTATCACAAAAAGTCAAACATGCGATGAAAAACTATTATCCTTGTTTGGCTAAAATAAAGGATATGAGCAAGGAGGATATGGAAAAACTAATCAAGGAGGCTTGGATAAAAAGATTTCCATTTCTTAATGGCAATAATGAATATTCAGAATATTGTTATCAATATCTTATCTATAAAACAATGTCTATCCTTGTTAAGTACTCTTTTTTTCAAGTCTATTTCAAAGAAGGTTCTAAACAAGAAAACCCATTTGGTAAGGCTGTGGATATGTTAAAAAAGGATAGAAGTCATATAACATTGAAAATTCATCAGATTCTTTATTACTTGGAAGAACCTTATTATCATGAAGGGAGATATTATTGGAGCGATTTGGAACCTTTCTTAAAGAAAAGATCGGATTCATCTGTTCAGATAGATAAAATTATGTATTTGTTACCTCCACCGATCTTCAAGACCAGTTTTTATTTATCTTATAGAACGGATAAAGGACAACTTGGAGTTGTTAATATAACTGATTTGAGTTCGGGGGAAAGACAATTGGTTTACTCAATGAGTTCAATATTGTATCATGTGCATAATATATATACCATAAAAAATGCCGAAAATCGAAAATCATATAATTGTGTACAGATTGTTTTGGAAGAAATAGAACAATATTATCATCCAGAATATCAACGTATTTTAATAGCTACTTTAATTGAATATTTGAACAAACTTAATATCGATAAGAATTTTAGGATAGACATATTGCTTGTTACTCATTCACCATTTGTGCTTAGTGATATTCCAATGGAAAATATCCTTTTTTTAGAACAAGGAAAGCCTGTCACATCAAAAGTAAAAAAGGAACTGACAGAATCTTTTGGAGCTAATATGTATGATCTCCTTCGTTTCAGTTTCTTTCTAAAGGAGAGTGCTATTGGAAAAGTGTCTTATGAGGTTATTAATAGTTTAATGACCAAGATAATGAATGATACCTCTTTTGATGTATCCTATTTCTATGAACAAACTCAAATCAATCATGGAAATCTTGACAAATACGTCAAACTGGTCGGCGACACCTTTCTTAAAAATATTCTTGATAAAAAATTAGGAAATAATGTATCAACTGAAAATAACTAAAAACACAGATGCCTTAGCGTTACAGCATTTCAATAATGTAAAGGGGCGTTTGTTAGATGATATTAATTACTTTCTTTCTGGTAAGAATAGAATAATGAATAAAGAAAAAATATCTATTCTTAGAGATAAACCTAGTGAAGATTTGTTGAGGTATTTATCTAAAGAGGAAAACTTGAAGGAACTTATAGTGTCCCATCCAGATAAGCTAAGGAGTATAATTTCAAAATTGCATTCAGATGCTTTTGATTCTAGTAAGATTTTAAATCGTATTCTTTATCATATTTTCATTGTCTTTGGATATAATGATAAGTGTTTTAATAAAGATGATTTTTATCGACAAAGCCAAGTGGGGACCTGTCCCTATTGTAATATGGTAGATATCCATTATACTCCCGCAACAGTATTCTCTAAGACGGAGAAAGGAGAATTGGATCATTTTTATCCTAAAGAAAAGTATCCAATGTTGGGATTGTCTTTTTATAATTTGATACCAAGCTGTCCTTCTTGTAACGATTTTCAGCATAAGAATAATTGGGATATCACATCAGATAAAGAGGATGCGAGCTTAACTCCAATGAAGATAATCAATCCATACGAGTATCAAGATAGTCATTTTTTCTTTGATTATAATTTGAAGTCTCACTGGGAAAATGCAGAAAACGGTGATGTGTATATATTAACAGGTGGAGATAAAAAAGATGGTTATAATGCATTGTTAAACCTGGGTTGTCGATATGATACAATACAGAATCGGGAGAATGTAATTTCCATAATTCGAAAATTGAATAGATATCCTCCCACTTATTTTGATTATTTGAACATGTTACCTATACCAGCAGATTTGATAAAAAAAGAATTTGATGATTGGGGATTCTATTTGAGAAGAGATGAGATTTGTAAATATCCTTTCAGTAAATTTAAATTGGATATATTGGAAAGAGCGAGGACCAATATGTAACTAATAAGTAAGAAGTGTCAAAACTCAATTTTAGTCCAAATGAGCTTTTTTTGATTTAAAACTTGAATATCCTTAGGGATATTCAAGTTTTAAATCAGCCAGCCAATTCATACTTAAAGTCTTGCGAATTAGTTGGTTTTTTGTATCTTTAGGAGGCTGTCTCAAAAAATAAGACGCCCCCTTTATCTATATTTTCATAAATACTCAGTTTGTTGCAACGAATATCACCTGCATTTTTAATAGCTTATAATGGAACGTGAGATATTGAAAGGTGAACGCAGATTTAGTATTAGAAAATATGATATGCAATAAAATATATCCATATTACATCATACGTTCTTTGACAAGATTTGGTATGTATTTATTTTTTTCATGCATATCTCCTAATCCTAATTTAGGATATACCATGCCACCAATTCCAGGAATGATACCTTTTTCTTTATCTTTAAGGGTGTCAATTGCAAATGTTAAGAAATTGAACTTATCTGATATGGAAGCAGGAAATTCTTTTTTCAAATTAGCTTGGGCATCTTTATACATCACAGGAGCTACGATGTAAATCTCTTGAGGATAAATATCATTAATCAAACGAGTTAACTGTGTTCGTACAACACAAGATGTACTAATAATGGATTTGACAACAACCAAAGTCCGGCATTTGTCAATTGGCTCTATATAGGATTTGATAATAGGACTATATTCTAATCCGGTAGAGGCATTTAATGTTATTCTTTCATTCCAAAAGACAGCTAAAGATACTTCCTTTTGAGACAAGCTCTCCAAAACTCCACGAGCCAACCAATCAGCATCTTCTGAAGCACAAGCCAACATTGTATTGCCATACTCACCATGTGTACGTTCATTCAAGAGTTTACCTAAAGCTTTTCCTACTAAGTAAAAGGAATGACGATAATCGTCAACAGAAATATCAGGTTTTGATAAAGCCTGTATCTGTTGAATCGTTTCGCTGTTCGCTTCATATGTCAAATTTACATAAGTTCTCATATCTAACTTAATAATTCTATTAATTCCCAAAGATCAGAAGGTTGTACATTTTCTAACTTTTGCTCTATTTCTGGAGTCCATATTATTTTGCCTGACAGTTTTTGATTACTTGTATGCCAATGCAGGTTATTTCCGCAAGTATAAAAACAGAGATCAAAACGTCTTAATATTTCTTGACTGCTATCTGCTATTTGGATATTCGGATAGGTTTTTATATTAATAAGTCCCTTACCTATTCTTTTTACTTCATCAGATATTGCCTTCAAAGAAATATTCTTTTGCTCCAAGCCAGTCCATACTCCCAAGATTGCTTCTGCAATACCCAGCAATTCATCATCTTTTGCTTCTCCCAATACTGTAATATTTTGAATAGCATTCTTGAAAGGAGGATAAGACAATATCAATTGGTTAAGACTTTTCTCAGCCGGAAAAAATGAGACTGAAGTACTTGAAACTATCTCCTCCGGAATAGGAGTAACCATCGTGGGGGAATTTGAATGAACTAACTTCAGTTCAAAATTTTCTCCCATTTCAGATGATATATCCATCTGCCGTTCAAAATCATGTTTCAGCTGTTTTGTTTGCCATGATAAATTTTTCACATCCTTGATTTGATGATATATCCGATGAGCCGTATTTGATTCTTCTATAAGAAGATCATCTACAAAACACTCTTCTAATTGGGACGTAAAATAGACAGAATCCAGTTGCGTTATATGGCTATTCATAAAAAGAGCAATACAGTAAATAGTGTAAAAACTTTCATAAATATTCCCTTTACTGTTATTATTGCCACCTTTATGTTTGTTCTTCAGATATTTTTTTTCTTGAGGGCTAATAGGCATGACATTTCTTTTTCTGCAATCTCAGTGAAACGATTTATTTCAATACCATCACGGATTACTTTGTCAAAAAACAAAGTTTTAGGACGTACCCATATTTTATGCATACCATACAAAGCTTGGTAGATTACCATCTCCTCTTGCGTTTCACTATGATAAGCATACCCTATCAATTTATATAATCCGCCTTTGAAATGCATAAAATATCGTTCCTTATCCATGATAAATCTATATTTGAGTATAAAAATAGTGAATTCCTCATTAAAAACATCGAAATGTCACAGATATTTTCTTTTTTAACGTTGTATAACGTCGCAATAAGAATAAAGGAGGAGAGATAAGGATGCTTTTTATCGACAAAGCAAGTGGGAATCTGCTCTATACTTATGTCTGCATGAATAAACAAAGGAAAATTTTATCTATCAAGTATCCATGCAAGAAGATGGGAGTATTTACGCATTGATTGATGGAACAAGTTGTCATCTGATGACTTTTAATGACATCTGATGACATTGCTTTTTATGTTTCGGGTATAAAGCGGTTCTTTGTCGTGTATTAATAGTGAACTAACCCTTGAAAATGAGATGCCATGAACATACAAGAAGCAAAGAACATTAGACTTGTTGATTTTTTAGCCGGATTCGGATACGAACCGGTAATACAGCGTGGGAACAGCGTATGGTACAAATCGCCCTTCAGGACGGAAAAGGAGGCCTCTTTCAAGGTTGACCTCCATAAGGAATTGTGGTATGATTTCGGTTTGGGGAAGGGAGGGGATATTATAACGTTGGCCAAGGAGATTTATCGGACACAAGATATAGGTTATGTACTACAGTGTATTGGGGATAAAAGAGCCGTACTGAAACCGGTTACTGTTTCCTGTCCGTTTGAAAAGGCATATCCCGCCTTTCAAGATCTGAAAATCATTCCTCTTGCCAACCGGATACTGCTTACTTATCTGAAGGAACGGTGCATCGATCTGGAAACTGCCCGAAAAATATGCAGGGAAGCTCATTTTAAACGGAATGGGAAGAATTATTTTGCCATCGCTTTCCCTAATATTTCCGGAGGGTACGAAATCAGGAACAGGTATTTCAAGGCTTGTATTGCTCCCAAGGACATCAGTCGCATCATTAGCACGCCGGAAAGCAGGATTTGCTATATTTTTGAGGGGTTTATGGATTTTCTGTCTTTCAGACCGGCTTTTCCATCTTTGGAAGAGGGGGATTATATAGTGTTGAATTCTGTCAGTAACTTACAGAAGGCTTTTTCTTTCCTTTCACAATATGACGGCATCCGTTGCTGTCTGGATAATGATACCGCCGGGAAAAATGCGGTGCAGGCATTAAAGGACAAATACGGAATCCGTATATGCGATCTTTCGCATGAATATTCCGGATATAAGGATCTGAATGAATATTTGTGCGGGAAGAACAATCTGCTCCATATCTAATAGAAGTTTTGAAAAGACTGCCTGATGATATACCCTTGTTTCCTTCCTGTCATATGTGGCAGGAGGAAACAAGGGTGATTTTTCATGTGGCGATACTGTGTTAATAGTAGAATGTGGTCAGATGCGTTTTATGGTCTTTTACAATCTTTACTTCCTGCATCTGTCCGTATATCTCACGCATGGATACCGGACAATCCATCTTTTCCCATTCTTCCGGGGAAATCCTCATGTCGGAATGCCTGAAACACAGCATGACCATTTCCTGAGAATCCTCTTCTGCGAATATGGTACCTTCATGGTCGTTGACAAACTGTTTGAGTCCATCCTCATCCTTACAGGATATTTCTCCGACGTACATATCCTCGCCCGGCCGGGTGTTTTTGCGGATATGGATTTTGAACCATTCCCGGCTTTCCGGCTGTTCAGATGCGCCACACTCCCACAGGGCTATTTTCGCATCGTAGTAAACCTCCCCGTTTTCACATGCCCCGTAATGCCCCCAATGCTTGAAACGGCCGGTAGTCCATGCCTTGAACCTTACATCGCCTGCCTTTACCAACAGACACTCACCGCCATGCATATCGCATTTGATACCCTCTTTGTCACGGGACACGAATGGAACACGGGAAAAATCCCGGAGTATAATGTTATCTCCATATACGGCATCTATAAAGAACAGCCGGGAACGCTCACCATAACCGGAAACAAAGAACAGGTTGTCTCCTGTTCGTGGATACCGGCCGGAGCGTGTCTTTTCGATGTGTTCCACCATGGTATTCACTTTATCTATATCTTCCTGTACAAGTCCGTGTATCCGATCATACCAGTAGTTCAGGCGGATGAAAGTTTCTTTGCTATACTTGTTTGTTGTCTGAATCATAATTTTCTTATTTTGTGATTAAACATTTCCGGCTTTGGCAAAGCCGGTATTTCTATCTCTTACATGTCAGACATTTGTCTTTTGCTCTGATAGTGCAAGGCTTGGCGAAAAAATACCGCAGCGAAGCGAGGATGATTTTTTCAGCCAACCAGTCCGAAGGACCGCCTTGCGCATCAGAAGCAAAAGGCTACCTTTACATGTAAGAAATAGAAATGCTGACCGATATATGATTCCAAAATAAAAAAACGTATAATCTGCCGGTTCTGTAATAAGAAAGCCATGAACCCCTCTCTTTTTATCGTTTCCATGACTTTCTTATGTTTATGTCGTGATACTTGGAAACGGGTATTAC
>NZ_JAHQUN010000085.1:0-10156 GCF_019052485.1 Bacteroides sp. MSK.20.82 | reverse complement strand
CTTTTATTCATTTTAGTTGATACTTATAGTAGTCAACCAAATCCAGGGTAAGACAACTACTGTTGATTTGATTGACTTAACCGCATGTTCCAATCACATTGAACGCATCAGCTACTTCAATAGTACTGCTCTCTCTGAAAACATTAAATCATATATCAGTCAATAATACATAAATTATCAGTCCTTAATACTTGATTTCTCAATTATTAATATCTGAGAAATCAAACGTTAACAGTTGAGATATCAGATATTAACATCCTGTAAATCAAAGAATAACACAGTAAAAACGGTATTTATCAGGACGATGCAGAGTGAGAGCAAGTCCTTGCTCTCACTCTGCTACCACTGGATCTCTAACAGCTAAAACATCGATGAATAAAGGGATACAGACGAACTGTTAGAGCATGAGAGCAAAAGCACTATCTTTTTCACTGGGGGAGAGTAAGCAAAAGAAACGCACGATACCGGCTTTGAGGCGTCACCGGTACTAACGGCAAATATCCGGCACACACCCGATTATTCTCTACGGACAAAGGGAACGAAGCCGACATCTGCCGATGTTCCTCCAAAGCCTGACCGGCTAAAGGATAATAATCAATCCGAAAAGCTCCTTCCGCATCCGCAGCCAAATAACGATCCGTCAAGAGCCATGCCACCACCCCCATATTCATTCGCAGATTAATTTCGACACAAGGATGAATCCGGTAAACAGGCGCTTCATCCGGAAAATGACAAATCATCATATCCACTCCCAAGTATCCATGATAAAAGCCACCGAACAAAGCTGACAATTCTTCTTCCAAACGAGTCCGCAGCCTGATAAATTCTTCTTGTGGCACATAAGCCGATAGTTTCTGCAGAATCTTCTCGTCAGACAGCAAGTCATTCCCTGCATACATCCCACTCCCACCCGTGTGGAAGACCGAATATCCGGCAAAAACAACCCTTCCTCTCCCGTCAGCATAAAACTCCATAGCGAAATCTTCCACCTTATTATATATAGGTTCGCCTACCACCCCACCCTGAGAAGCAGCGACACGGGCACACCAACCGGAAATAAAAGTAGTAAATATGCCTTTACACCAATTCAATCCTTTCCCGCTTCCGGAAAGCGGAGCTTTTAACAAGCACGCTTCCCGCCCTTCGACGAACGCACTGCACTCCGCCAAAGTACTCAAATAAAAAGATTCTCCACAGAAGTATTCATTCAACCGCAACCCAGGCAACAACTTTACCGCCTGCAGACGATGCGAATGCTCTCTCAGAATATTCATATAATCCGCAGAAGGCAGCTCCGTCTGATCTGCCCCCAATGTCATCAAACGCTTCCGCAAAGCAGGGTCCCACCCCCACGGAGAGAACTTCCGGTCTTTACCGTCAGCCACTTCCGGTTCCGTCAACAAGGCCACATCCATGCCCAAAAGTTCACTCTTTGTTTTCAGGAAGTCCGCATTATAAGCAGACGGTGCAAGCACCGCACTTCCCGCTTCGGCATACCACATAGGAAGCAACGCCAGGTCACTCGCCATCTGTCGGGCGGAAGCCGGCGCCATATAGTTCGTCTCACCGCTTGCCAACGCCATATCATGCTCCGGATTGAATATATAAACAGGTCTTTTCGTCATGTCAAAGATGGATTCAACACATTATTCTGCAAATATATACAGGAAATAATCAGGAACTTACACAATAAAGAGAAACTTATAAATTAAAGCACATTTTTGCTATCTCTACTTTGCAAATCCTAAAAAAAGCACTATATTTGCCAGCCGAAAAACAAAGAAACGAAATGGAATCATTCTATCGCACACACGCCTACCTCGTTGAGCACACCAATGCCCCCGTTCGCCGCGATCTTATGGACGAGATCGACTGGAGTGACCGTCTGATTGGTATCAAAGGGACACGTGGCGTAGGAAAAACCACTTTCCTCCTGCAGTACGCCAAAGAGAAATTCGGCACCGACCGTTCCTGTCTGTTCATCAATATGAACAACTTTTATTTCTCCGGTCACAGCCTTGTTGACTTCGCCAACGAGTTTCAGAAACGTGGCGGAAAAGTACTGCTGATCGACCAGGTGTTCAAACATCCCGAATGGAGCAAAGAGCTACGAATGTGCTATGACCGTTTCCCCAGCCTGAAGATTGTCTTCACCGGTTCTTCCGTCATGCGACTCAAAGAGGAAAACCTCGAATTGCGTGACATTGCGAAAAGTTATAACCTGCGCGGATTCTCTTTCCGTGAATTTCTGAACCTGCAGACAGGAATGAAATTCCGGGCATACAGCCTCGAAGAAATCCTCAGTACACATGAACAGATAGCCAAAGGAGTACTTTCCAAAGTACGACCGCTGGATTATTTTCAGGATTACCTGCATCATGGTTTCTACCCTTTCTTCCTTGAAAAACGTAATTTCTCGGAGAATCTGCTGAAAACAATGAACATGATGGTAGAAGTGGATATCTTGCTGATCAAACAAATTGAGCTGAAATATCTTTCAAAGATAAAAAAATTACTATATTTGTTGGCTGTGGACGGACCGAAAGCTCCGAACGTGAGCCAACTGGCAAGTGACGTACAGACATCCCGCGCTACGGTAATGAACTATATCAAGTATCTGGCAGACGCGCGTCTGATTAATCTGGTTTACCCGAAAGGAGAAGAATTCCCAAAGAAACCGTCAAAGATTATGATGCACAACTCTAACCTGATGTACTCCATTTATCCGGTGAAAGTGGAAGAACAGGATGTACTCGACACGTTCTTCGTTAACACTTTATGGAAAGACCATAAGGTACATAAAGGAGATAAAAACGTCTCTTTCATGGTAGACGAAGTGATGCCGTTCAAAATTTGTGCGGAAGGTACAAAAATAAAGAATAACCCGGACGTGACGTATGCGTTGCAAAAGGCTGAGATAGGCCGCGGCAACCAAATACCTCTTTGGATGTTCGGATTCTTATACTAAAAAGATTTATTTACTTAAATATTTAATTTAGTTATGACTAAACAGAAGAAATTCATCACATGTGATGGTAACCAAGCTGCAGCACATATCTCGTATATGTTCTCTGAAGTAGCAGCTATCTACCCCATCACTCCTTCTTCGACTATGGCTGAGTACGTAGACGAATGGGCTGCCGCAGGACGTAAGAACATCTTCGGCGAAACAGTATTGGTACAGGAAATGCAATCTGAAGGTGGTGCTGCCGGTGCAGTTCACGGTTCTCTTCAGGCTGGTGCATTGACTACTACTTACACTGCTTCTCAGGGTCTTCTTTTGATGATCCCTAACATGTACAAGATTGCCGGTGAATTCTTGCCTTGTGTATTCCACGTTTCTGCTCGTACACTGGCTTCTCACGCATTGTGTATCTTCGGTGACCATCAGGACGTAATGTCAGCTCGTCAAACCGGCTTCGCTATGTTGGCAGAAGGTTCTGTACAGGAAGTTATGGATTTGGCAGGTGTTGCTCATCTGGCTACTATCAAATCACGCGTTCCGTTCATGAACTTCTTCGATGGTTTCCGTACTTCTCACGAAATCCAGAAGATCGAAATGTTGGAAAACGACGACCTCGCTCCGCTGATCGACCAGGAAGCTTTGGCTGAATTCCGTGCCCGTGCACTGAATCCGATGAAGCCGGTTGCCCGTGGTATGGCTGAAAACCCCGACCACTTCTTCCAACATCGTGAATCATGCAATAACTACTATGAAGCAGTTCCTGCTATCGTAGAAGAATACATGAACGAAATTTCCAAGATCACAGGCCGCAAATACGGTTTGTTCGATTACTACGGTGCAGAAGATGCAGAACGCGTAATTATCGCAATGGGTTCTGTAACTGAAGCTGCCCGCGAAGCTATCGACCACTTGGTAGCAAACGGCGAAAAAGTAGGTATGGTTGCCGTACACTTGTATCGTCCGTTCTCTGCTAAACACTTCCTGGCTGCTGTACCCAAGACTGCAAAGAGCATCGCAGTGCTTGACCGTACAAAAGAACCGGGTGCTAACGGCGAACCTCTTTACCTTGACGTTAAAGACTGCTTCTATGGCGCAGAAAATGCTCCTGTTATCGTTGGCGGTCGCTACGGTCTGGGTTCAAAAGATACCACTCCGGCACAGATCATCTCTGTATTCGAAAACTTGGCTATGCCAATGCCGAAGAACCACTTCACTATCGGTATCGTAGACGACGTTACGTTCACTTCTCTTCCTCAGAAAGAAGAAATCGCTCTGGGCGGTGAAGGTATGTTCGAAGCTAAATTCTACGGTCTGGGTGCTGACGGTACAGTAGGTGCCAACAAGAACTCTGTTAAGATTATCGGTGACAACACCGACAAACACTGTCAGGCTTACTTCTCTTACGACTCCAAGAAGTCGGGTGGT
The DNA here is from genome assembly GCF_019052485.1 of Bacteroides sp. MSK.20.82. Taxonomy (NCBI): domain Bacteria; kingdom Pseudomonadati; phylum Bacteroidota; class Bacteroidia; order Bacteroidales; family Bacteroidaceae; genus Bacteroides; species Bacteroides sp. MSK.20.82. The sequence goes on along the minus strand of NZ_JAHQUN010000085.1, from coordinate 5,766 downwards.
TTCACTTGTTCTCACCTGCGTTTCGGTGATACTCCGATCCGTTCTACTTACTTGGTAAATACTCCGAACTTCGTTGCTTGTCACGTTCAGGCTTACCTGCACATGTACGATGTAACACGTGGTTTGCGTAAGAACGGTTCTTTCTTGCTGAACACCATCTGGGAAGGCGAAGAACTGGCTAAGAACCTGCCTAACAAGGTGAAGAAATACTTTGCACAGAACAACATCTCTGTATACTATATCAACGCAACTCAGATTGCAATGGAAATTGGTCTGGGCAACCGTACCAATACAATCCTTCAGTCTGCATTCTTCCGTATCACAGGCGTTATTCCTGTAGATCAAGCTGTTGAACAGATGAAGAAATTCATCGTTAAGTCTTACGGCAAGAAGGGTGAAGACGTTGTTAACAAGAACTACGCTGCTGTAGACCGCGGTGGTGAATACAAGACTCTGACTGTCGATCCTGCTTGGGCTAACCTGCCGGATGATGCAAAAGCAGAAAACAATGATCCTGCTTTCATCAACGAAGTAGTTCGTCCGATCAATGCACAGGACGGTGACTTGCTGCCGGTATCTGCATTCAAGGGTATCGAAGACGGTACTTGGTATCAAGGTACTTCCAAATACGAAAAACGTGGTGTAGCTGCATTCGTTCCCGAATGGAATGCTGAAAACTGTATTCAGTGTAACAAGTGTGCTTACGTTTGTCCTCACGCTTCTATCCGTCCGTTCGTACTCGATGCTGAAGAGCAGAAGGGTGCTAAGTTCGAGCAACTGAAAGCTGTAGGTAAAGCATTCGATGGTATGACATTCCGTATTCAGGTAGACGTTCTCGACTGTCTGGGTTGCGGTAACTGTGCCGACATCTGTCCGGGTAATCCGAAGAAGGGTGGCAAGGCATTGACCATGAAACACCTTGAAAGCCAGTTGGCCGAAGCTGATAACTGGACTTACTGCGCTGAAAACGTGAAGAGCAAACAACACCTGGTAGACATCAAGGCTAACGTGAAGAACTCTCAGTTCGCAACTCCGTTGTTTGAGTTCTCAGGCGCTTGCTCCGGTTGTGGTGAAACTCCGTACGTGAAACTGATTTCTCAGTTGTTCGGTGACCGTGAAATGGTTGCTAACGCTACAGGATGTTCTTCTATCTACTCAGGTTCAGTTCCTTCTACTCCGTACACTATGAACGAAAAGGGTCACGGTCCTGCATGGGCTAACTCCTTGTTCGAAGACTTCTGTGAATTTGGTCTGGGTATGGAACTGGCTAACGAAAAAATGCGTGCCCGTCTGGTGAAAGTAATGAACGAAGCTATCGCTTCTGATTGCTGCCCAGCTGAATACAAAGAAGTATTCGCTGAATGGATCAACAATATGCTGGATGCAGAAAAGACTAAGGAACTGGCTGAAAAGATCATTCCGATGGTAGAAGCTGCTAAAGATAAATGCAACCACTGCAAGCAAATCGCTGATCTGCAACAATATCTTGTTAAACGTAGCCAATGGATCATCGGTGGTGACGGTGCTTCTTACGATATCGGTTACGGTGGTCTTGACCATGTAATCGCTTCCGGTAAGGACGTTAACATCCTTGTATTGGATACTGAGGTTTACTCTAACACAGGTGGTCAGTCTTCTAAAGCTACTCCGGTAGGCGCTATCGCTAAGTTTGCTGCTGCAGGTAAGCGTGTACGTAAGAAAGACCTCGGTCTGATGGCTACTACTTACGGTTATGTATATGTTGCTCAGATTGCTATGGGTGCTGACCAGGCTCAGACTCTGAAAGCCATCCGCGAAGCTGAAGCATATCCGGGACCATCACTGATCATCGCTTACGCTCCATGTATCAACCACGGTCTGAAAGCCGGTATGGGTAAGAGCCAGGAAGAAGAAGAAAAGGCTGTTAAGTGCGGTTACTGGCACTTGTGGCGTTACAACCCTGCTTTGGAAGAAGAAGGCAAGAATCCGTTCCAGCTGGATAGCAAAGAACCTAACTGGGAAGACTTCCAAGGTTTCTTGAAGGGTGAAGTTCGTTACGCTTCTGTAATGAAACAATACCCTGCTGAAGCTGAAGAACTGTTTAAAGCTGCTGAAGAAAACGCTAAATGGCGTTACAACAGCTACAAACGTCTTGCCAGAGAAAACTGGGGAGCTGATACAGCTGAATAATAAGTAGAAATACTTTGTACATAATAAAAGGCAGGAATCCTGGAAACAGATTCCTGCCTTTTTTGTTTATATATTAGAAGTAACGATTACTTCTCACGAAGATATTCATTAAAACTCTAAAGATATGATCGGATTTGTTATTTGGATTGTCGGTTTGATACTGACTTTCAGAGCTGCCATAGAGATTTGGAATATAAATGCGGCTGTAGAGAAAAGGCTTATAGCGATTGTATTAATCGTTCTTACCAGCTGGCTGGGACTACTTTTCTACTACTTCTATGGTAAAGAAAGAATGGCGGGATGGTTGAAGTAGTGTTTGCTTATCAATCTTTCTTAGGAATCCAACTGTTTACCAGTTCCTGATGTTCTTCCATCCATTGACGGGCAGCCTGTCTTTCCGTCGTCTGCGCCTCTTCCAGAGCAGTCATTAAAGAGCTGATTTCCGCATCAGTCAGACGAATATTGCCCAGAAGTTCGGCAGCAAAAGGATCTTTCTCGCTAAAACCTTTCCACGCTATGGTATGAATGGTTTCCGCATTTCCATATATCAGCTTCGGGTCCTGAAGAACTTTCAGTTTGAAACGGTCGAACATCCAGTGAGGCGTCCATCCCGTCACGACAATCCAGTCTTTCTTATCAATCGCTTTCTTTAGGGAAGCAGTCATGGCAGGTCCGCTCGAAGTCATCAGTTTATAATCCAATCCATAGTCTTTGATGGCCTGATCGGTAGCTTTCATAATACCGGCTCCGGCATCAATACCGACAATCTGACCGGAGAAACGTTCCTTTTCCGCGTTCAGTTCTTCGATCGAGTTGATCGTAACGTAATCCGGAACCACCAGCCCGATACGGGCACCATCATAAATATCCCCGATAACTTCGAGTTTATCCCCGTATTGTTTCATATAATCTTCCATAGTGACAGGCATCCAGACATCCATAAATACGTCTGCTTTCTTACGGGAGATAGAGGTAAATATAGGTGCAAGGTCGGCATTCAGCAACTTTACATCGTATCCCTGATCTTCAAAAATCGCTTTGGCAAGGTTTGTCATGGCAATCCCTTCCGACCAGTTGGCATAAGCGATACTTATCTTCTTACTCTTTCCGTTGTCTCCGCAGGAAACGAAGGTTAAGAGTATGCCGGCAATAAACATTGCCGCAATCATTTTTATCTTATTCATTGATTATTCCTTTCTTTGGTGTGATTCTTATTTCTTTTTACTTTTTCTGTTATCTGCCATGCCCTGAGTGATGCGGTCCAGCACGATCGCCAATATCACGACTGCGATACCGCCTTCAAATCCGAGTCCGATTTTCATTTGGGTGATACCTTTCAGCACGATTTCTCCCAATCCTCCGGCAGAAATCATGGCGGCAATCACTACCATCGAAAGTGACATCATGATCGTCTGGTTGATTCCCGTCAGAATAGTAGGCAACGCCAAAGGCAATTGTACCTTATAAAGAAGCTGCCAGGGAGTAGCTCCAAAAGAGCGGGAGGCTTCTACTACGTTTTTAGGAACCTGACGAATGCCCAGGCCGGTCAGACGAACCACAGGAGGCATTGCAAAGATGATGGTGGCAAAAGCTCCCGGCACAGTTCCCAATCCGAAGAATAGAACGGCAGGAATCAGATAGACAAAGGCAGGCATTGTCTGCATAAAGTCGAGGACAGGGCGCATTATCTTGTTACAACGATCACTGTTGGCAGTCCAGATTCCCAGCGGAACGCCTAAAAGCAATGCCAGACAAGTGGAAGAAAGTACTAACGCCAATGTCTGCATCGTTTCTTCCCAAAAGCCCATGCCGTAAATAAGCAATAAGCCCAAGAGGGTAAATACGGCTGTCCCCTTACCCGACTTAAACCAGGCGAGCGCAGCCAGCACTGCAATTGTGATATAAAAAGGTATTCCAAACAGTACGTGCTGAAAACCGTCTATGAATCCTCCGATCCCCATGCTGAGAGCATCAAAAAAGGAAGCAAAATGTTCTGTGAGCCAATTAATGGCAGTTTCTATATATTGTCCGATATTTATCATAATTCTATTGCGTTTTGAATGATTTCATTAATTTCTTCTTTATCTTTTCCCGTTACTTCGATGATCAATGAGGAAAGTGGCACTACGCCTTCAAACTCCCGATTCTCATTTACGACCCAGATTGGCGAGTTCGTTTTTGTCATCAACGGAAGAATATCTTCCAGCACCGTATCACCCAGCACTGAATGAACTTCATGCCTTACTACGGACTCGATGGAGCGGATTTGCTCTTTTCGTAGTTTCAGCAAGTCATTCAACCGCACCTCTCCTACTAACAGATTATTGGAATCGACTACCGGAAGAACGGTCAGATTCCGTTCGCGCATCTTACGGATCAGCACCTCCGGGCCTTCTTTCTTCAAACGTGCCACTATGGGTTTATCTACCATAACAGAGGAAGCTGTTATAATCTTGCTTCGATCTACATTCTCCACAAATCGTTCTACATAAGCGTTGGCAGGTTCGGTCAGGATTTCTTCCGATGTACCGATTTGTACAATTTCTCCATCCTTCATGATAGCAATCCGGTCACCCAATTTAATCGCTTCACTCAGGTCGTGAGTAATAAAGACAATCGTTTTTTTCATCTTCGACTGCAAAGTCAGCAGTTCATCCTGCATCTGCACACGGATCAAAGGATCGAGTGCCGAGAAGGCCTCATCCATCAACAGGACTTCGGGATTATTGGCCAAAGCCCGCGCCAGCCCGACACGCTGCTGCATCCCACCCGACAGTTCACTTACCATCTGATTCTCGTAGCCTTTCAGCCCCACCAGTTGCATACTTTCCATCGCTTTCTTCTCCCGTTCTTCCTTTTTAACTCCCTGTAGTTCGAGTCCGAAAGCTATATTATGCAAGACAGAACGGTGAGGAAGCAGACCGAAGTTCTGAAAGACCATAGCCAGTTCTTTCCGGCGAATCTGCAACAGTTCTTTATCCGACACTTTGGCTATGTCTGTTCCATTGATAATCACTTCTCCGGAAGTAGGGCGTATCAAACGGTTGATGCAGCGGAGTAAAGTGGACTTTCCACTACCGGACAACCCCATAATGACGAATATTTCGCCTTCATTAATGGAAAGATTCGCATCTTTCACCGCAACCGTACATCCGGTCGCTTTCAATATTTCACTTTTAGTTTTACCTTCTTTCAACATCTTCAAAGCCTTCTGCTTCTCATTGCCAAAAACCAGATAGAGATCTTTAATTTCTATTTTACTCATACAATAAAATGGTTTAGGTTATTAAAATAATATACACAGCAAGACAAGAACAAACGATAACAGGAATCTTTCTTTATATCGTATAAAGTTCTGATTTAAATACGGGACAAATAACAATGAATCCCGAAATAATTAATAAAATGATTATTGACAGACTGAGTAATTAAAAAAGGAATAGAATTTGATAAGATAATCCTTTCAACGAATAGCAAAAAAATAGCATTTTTATGTATAAAAACAGTCTGTTCCAGTATCTTGCTGGCACAAAGATAGCAAGAACTCGCAAAAAAACGGCAAAATTTGGATAAATAAAGTAAGTGTTTGGTATTGAG
>NZ_JAHQUN010000084.1:0-10240 GCF_019052485.1 Bacteroides sp. MSK.20.82 | reverse complement strand
TCGCCTCGGAGGAGTTCGACCTCGTCCTTGCCGACCTGCGCCTGCCGGACGGGAACAGCACGGAGCTGCTGCGCTGGACGCATGAGAAATGCCTTGCCGTCCCGTTCCTGATCATGACGAACTACGGACAGGTGGAGAACGCTGTGGAAGCCATGCAACTGGACGCCGTGAACTATCTCTGCAAGCCCATACAACCGGGCGAGGACAGCCAGGATGCTGGACATCAGCCGGACCACCCTGTATGAAAAGTTGCGCAAATACGGAATCATATAACCAACGAGAAAACAGGGGAGGGACGTGAAAACAGGCCTCCTGTTTCTGATGATTTTTAGGATACAGAAAGGCTATAATCTTGCTTTTCTCACCCGCAAATCTTATATTTGCACTACGATAATCGTTCTTTGAATGTATGCAAGATAGAACAAACCGTTGAATCTCGCTCGTTTCTAAATCGTTACCTATTAAATGAAAATAATATGGTAACCATCTAAATTTCAATTAGATAACAAATACATTGTGTTTCCTCGTGTGGAATGTCACGTTCTTCTTTACACCTGACTTATCAGCTCAGTTCTTGAGACTGATGCAGAGATTGCTTGCATTGGGCAGCCCTCCAAAGACAAGATCATCCGGCGTGCAGCCATTATGTTTCGGCAACCATTTTACCGCTTGGGACGAAAGGGGGATATAAACGGGATTTGTGGTCTTTGTCATTACTACAGACACGAGCCATTGCCCGTCTGATGTGGAGATGTCACGCCAACGCAATTTCCGTATGTCACTGATACGAAGTCCGCAAAAACAGGAAAACAGGTATGCTCGCCGTACCTGCTCGTTAAAGAATGGCGTGGCTATCATTTTCTTTATCTCCTCGATGGTCAGAAAATCCCGTTTGCTTTCGGGAACTTTGATTTTCTCGGTCATCTCCAGTTTGTACCAAGGATTTGATTCAATCAGTCTCTCACGCACAGCCTCGTTCAAAGCGGTACGCAAAGTGGTATAATAGGAATGAGCCGTCTTGGGAGTAACCTGTTTTCCCCATGCGGTCTTGCAGGAAGAGCGAAGCCAGTCGATATAATCAAGATAGAATTGTCTGTCCACATCACAGAGCCTGACATCTGCACGGAATTTCAGCAGGTTCTTGCGGGCGTTGTCGATTCCGTTCAGGTCGCGTGCTCCCCGGTGTTCGTGGTTCTTGCGGACAATGGGCATCCAGTCGGACAGCAGCATATCGGAAGATTTGCTTTCCGGTACTGTTTCCACCTTCGCATTGAGCAGGGCTTCTGTCCGTTCTCGCTGAATATCTTCCGCCTTGCGAAGTGTCTGCGCATTTTGCCGCCTTGCTTTGGCAGATGTTTCCGGCATGAGATAGAGTTGCAGAAACTCGTACTCATGCCCGCCGTCTACGCTACGGTCAAGAAACAGGGATAAACGTCCGTCCGCCAGTTTACGGTGACGTAACTTGAACGGAGATTTCTCTATTAATGATTTCTTTTTCCTTCCCATTGTATATCAATGATTTATATCCATATACAAAGGTGACAAATAATCCGAATATAAGTATCGTTTTAGGTAACAAAAACGGCGAATAATAAAGATTTTAAGGAATACAACAGAATACAACAGAAATCATCATTACTTAATAACACATTGATAATTAATATTTATATAGATTTTATTTGTTTTTAATTTCCCTTCATTTCAATACATTGGCTAATGGGCAATGTTTCTGGTAAAAATATGTTCTTTTGTTATAATGCCACTTCAATTTTATCACAATGCTTTAAAGGTTTAAAGTAAGGAATTTACTTTATGGAAATATCTGAAAGGAAAATGAAATGTGTGAAGACCGAATCTTAGAAAAAACATGCAAAGAGGAGGAATTATCAGGCGGAAAGTATAAATAAAGGCTCTGGAAAATTAGTTTACCTAAGCTCTGCTTTGATAATGTTGTTTTGAATTTGTGTGATTACTAACTGTCTATATAAGGATTTTACTATTTAATTTAGATTTCGGATCTTACATGAATAGATGTTTTATAATGTATGAATATCGCAGAATTTATTATTTGAGTTATTGTTCTTGTATTTGTTAAAGGATAAACATTTATCAATATTCCTCAGATACATATATTGTATCTTCCATAAAATGGTATCTTTTCTTGTTCTCTATCCGCTGTGTAAGTATAATGATGTTCTGCATCAATTAAAGAAAATATTATTGGAGATATAAATACCTAGCACGGATGATAGAAGTGAAATATATCAATAGCTTTATTATTATTTGAAAAGCGATCTTCGGAACTTTATTACTGACGGTTTAATGGCTTTCGCCGTTAAACCGTATGGTTTTCGTTTAACGAAAACACAACTTGCTGTCCCCTCTACGGGGACAACGTTTTTAAGTAGAACTGTAGATTGCCCCGATTGGTGCCTCCCTCCCGATGGCAACCTCTCCCGATTTCGGTCTGCTTCTCCAGGAAAGTTGGTGTTTTTTACCAATATTCCGGAGGCGGAATAGGCTGTAGCTTCCTGTAATAGTAGAGCATTCTACGATTATCCGACACATCAGATGGCTTCTTTTTCGTGATAATTGAATATTTAGAAAACTGAATATTTTGATAATCGGATAATCCGAATACTATTATATCTGTAGTCTCTTGGAATATTACACAGTGACAACTGAATAATTGGCGTTTTGGATATTGCTATATTTGTATAATGGATAAGCAATTATAAAAGGCTGTTATTATACATTCCCCATCAGAGAGAAAGTTCCTTGAGCCTGCTGCCGTCCAGCCGGTGAACGGATACCGTACCGTCACAGTAAATAGCGAATGTTGGCATGTTCCCGTCCTTCGGGAAAGTGATGGAGCCGGTATTGCAGACCGCTGTATGCTCAGTCCGTTCAAGTTTCCACCGGTGGGTGTGACCATAAAAAAGACAATCGAACCTTCCCTTCGGCAGTCTGTCCTCATTGTAGATATGTCCGTGGATGAGAAAGAAACGTTTTCCATTATCCACCAACAGGGTGTAATCGGACAGGATGGGAAAGTCCAGCAGCATCTGGTCCACCTCCGAATCACAGTTTCCACGGATGGCGACAATCTCACCGGCCATCGCATTGAGACGTTCTGCGATCCCTTTCGGGTCAAGTCCTTGAGGTATCCCGTTCCGGGGACCATAATTCAGGATATCTCCCAAAATACAAAGCATTCCGCATTGTTGCTCCCGATAAAATGCCAGCACTTGTTCCAGTGCCGGTAACGAGCCATGTATGTCGGACACAATCAGGTATTTCATCATAATCTATTCGTTATAGGTTAAGTTTTCGCATCACAAAAATAAGCATAATTATCTAATCTCCCTAACTGGGGAAACGATGAGAAAAAAGACAGGTTCCCTGAACTGTAGATTGCTGTATTGCTGTCCTTGTAGATTGCTGCAATGTTATAATCGGATACATAAAATAAGGGTATTTAGCCTTAGCTAAACTAAGCTAACAGTCTGACAATAAGGATTCTAATACTATGATATGTGGGTTTATTATGCTACCTTAGTGGTATAATAATAAAGGATAAAAAGCTATGAACGAACAAGTTAGAAATATCTTAGAACAGAGTACCACCAAGACGAGCAAGATTGAGCAGCTGCTCCATCTGGGCCTGACGCGCAGGGAAATTGCCGATTTGGTGACACGCGGCAACTATGGTTTTGTATATAATGTTGAGAAGAAAATGCTTGAAAGAGAAGGTGGAGTCTTGCTGAACAGGGCAGCAACCACCCTGATGGATTACACCTTCACCCACAAGTTCGGTATTGAGATTGAAGCCTATAACTGTAATATGGAAAGACTGGCACGCGAATTGAGGGAGGCCGGCATCCATGTTGCCGTTGAGGGTTATAATCACACGACCAGGGATCATTGGAAGCTGGTGACGGACAGCAGCCTGCAGGGAAATAATACTTTCGAGCTGGTCAGCCCGATACTGGTGGGTGAGAATGGCCTGAAAGAGCTGGAAACGGTATGCTGGGTGCTTGACATCTGTAATGCAAAAGTGAATGACAGTTGCGGGTTCCATGTCCATATGGATGCGGCTGGTTTCAATCTGGACACTTGGAAGAATCTGGCTTTGACCTACAAGCATCTCGAACACCTGATTGATGCCTTTATGCCAAGGACACGCCGGAACAATACCTACTGCAAAACCCTCTCCGGTGTTTCCGACGAGAGAATCAAATCGGTAAGGACGATAGACGGCCTGCGGGAGGTCTTTAATAATGATCGGTACCACAAGGTCAATTTTGAGGCTTATTCCAGGCACCGGACCGTTGAGTTCCGCCAGCATTCCGGTACGACTAATTTCACAAAGATGGAGAATTGGATCCGGTTCTTGAACGGATTGATTACCTTTGCGAAAAGCTCCAGCCTTCCCAGCCGGATGACACTGGAGGGGTTACCCTTCCTGGACGGGAAACAGAAATTATTTTTTAAACTTAGAACTAAAAAGTTAGCGGTATGATACAGACTTATCATTTGCTGGATGGCGGTCAGATAACCGCCGCCAGCCCGGAAGAGTTCGTCCGGCTGCTCCGTGAGGGGAGCCGGTTCGACTATGATTGCACGGATCAGGAGTATATGGAGAACTTTGCCCGGCGTTACGGGGAGCTGCATGGCGTGTCAGTTGCCACCGATACCCCTGAACATTTCCTGACGGACTTGCAAGCCGCCGGTTACGTCCGGTAACCGGTATCGCTCCTTTATTATTAGTCCCTGCTTCAAAGATGAGGCAGGGATTTTTCTTTTTTCATTGCAACCTTTCCTGTCTGCCTGACGGCATTTCCTCCTGTCAATTCCTGACTATCCATGACTATCCATGACTATCCATGACTATCCGTGACAGGGTATTTCATCTTTTCCCGGCATTCCTTTCTTTTGCAGTGTAGAACGATATACAATTATAAGCATTACAGTTTTACAGCATTATATTTTTATCTGATTATATAAAGAAAGCGTATGAAAAAAGAACCGTTATTAATTGCCTTTGCCAGCCAGAAAGGAGGAGTCGGAAAGTCTGCCTTCACAGTTCTGGTGGCCAGTATCCTTCACTACCAGAAAGGTCTGAAGGTGGGTGTCGTGGATTGCGACTCCCCCCAGCACAGCATCTCCCGGATGCGTGACCGGGACATAGAAAGCGTGCAGGAAAGTGATTTTCTCAAAGTGGCCCTCTACCGGCAGCATGAACAAATCCGGAAACGTTCCTATCCAGTAATCAAAAGCAATCCGGAGAAAGCTATAGAAGACCTGTACCGCTACATCGAAGAGCAGGATGCCGTCTTTGATGTCGTACTGTTCGACCTTCCGGGAACCCTCCGCAGCGAAGGGGTTGTCCATACCATTTCCGCAATAGATTACATTTTCATCCCCCTAAAGGCAGATAATGTCGTCATGCAGAGTTCCCTCCAGTTTGCCGAGGTGGTGGAGGAAGAACTGATTGCCAGGCACAACTGTAACCTGAAAGGCATCTATCTTTTCTGGAACATGGTCGACAAGCGTGAACGGACAGAAAGCTACGAGTCCTGGAATCGCGTCATACAAAAAGCGGAGTTACGCCTGCTGGAGTCACGAATACCGGATACCAAACGCTATAACAAGGAGCTGAGCTCCCTGAAGAACAGTATCTTCCGTTCCACACTGTTCCCTCCCGACAACCGCCAGATAAAAGGTTCGGGCCTCTGTGAACTGATAGATGAGTTATGTGCCGTAACACATCTGGATACCACCCATACCTTATAATAAGGGGAATTATGGACAGCGGAAAAAAGAGATTTGACCCCCGGAGCATTGACGAGAAGGCCATATTGGATATTGTCGCCAGGAAAGGGACGATACGACCGGACTCCCCTGCAACGAGTGCATCCCCGAAGCCGGAGGATACGGTAGAGGAGATTGCCGGGAGTAGCGAAGCTCCGGTCTTTACCACCGGGGAAATCGACGCTTACAGGGCGTCCTTCCTGAATACGGTCAGAACCAAATCCCGTAAATCATTGCATATCGATGCCGGCCTGCATCGCCGCATCTCGTCCCTGGTATGGGCGGTAGGACGTGGCGAAGTGACCGTAGCCGGTTTTGTAAACCAGGTGCTGGCACATCATTTCGAAGAGAACGGCGGATTGATAAATGCCGTGCTGGAGAAGTATTACCAATCACTAAAATCATAAGGACATGGAATACCTTTTTATTATCCTGTTCATCTATGCCTCTTACCTGAGTATTGAAAAGTATGTGCATACAGGCAGCATTTTCACATGGAGAGGCAGAAAGGACAGGAAGGAACGTCAGGCTACGCCTGTCGCCATCCATCCGGCAGCTTCCTCATCCGAGACGGAAATAATAGGCAAAAGCCGATACCAAATACGACAATCACTGACAATAGATGACAATAACGGACAGCTTGAACCGGGCATGGAAAAGAGTGGTACCTTTACTCCCGAAAAGGAAACAGAGCCGGTTCTCCGAGTGCGCGACCCCCTTGATAAGAATACGAAATTCCCGGAATTCCCGGCTCCTTTTCAAAAACTGAATTATCCTGAAATTGATTATATGCGGGAGGCCTCTCCTTCTTCCGGTGAAGAAAAAGAGGAGATTCCCGAACGCTACGAGATTACAGGATACGTACAGCGGAGCAATCCCCACCGGGCAACCGGTGTCACCTTTGACGATATGGATATGATTGAGAAAGCAATGGCATCGGACGAACTTACGGAAGCGGAACAGGAACAGGCCCGGCAGACTTTCCAAAAGCTGGAAGGCACAAACATGGAAAGGGTACTGCAGGCGAGCGTCCTGGGAAGCAGCGATAAACTGAAACGCTATATGCGCTTGTATGTGGATAAGGGCGAGCCCCATTTATTGACAGGAAAGAATAGGGACGACATTCTCCGGGAATTTGATATTAGGGAGCATGTGCCCGAATAAATAGAACAAGTAAGGAATATGAGACAGTATTATGATTCCGGTTGATCCGGGTGCAGCGAGTTTTAAAACAGAATGTATAACCTAAAAAGACGAAAAAGCATGAAAGATTTCTTTGACTCCGGTTGATCCGGGCAGGACGAGTTCTTGAAACGTTGTGTATAACCTGTTAGAAAAGAAGATATAGAGATATGAGAGGCTTCTATGATTCCGGTTGATCCTTTCCCTTTACCGGAGCGAACATTAAAAGAGTGATTAACCCCTTAAAAACGAAGGTACCTATGATTGGCTACTATGACTCAGGTTGATTCTAAAAAGACATCGTGGTTGCAAGAGACAAATCCGCAGGAGGGCAACTTCCTGCGGATTGTTTGAAACAAGATTTTTATTCACACTAAAAAATCAGATTGCATATGAAAAGACATTTTAAAAAGACGGTTGCGCTTATCGCATGAATAACTGTTTCCACCCTGGGTGCCTATGCCGAAGGGGACGGAAGTGCCGGTATAACAAAGGCAACATCCATGCTTACCGGTTATTTTGACCCCGCCACCAAGTTGATATATGCGGCAGGGGCTATTGTGGGGCTGATAGGTGCCATTAAGGTATATTCGAAGTTCAGCAGCGGCGACCCTGACACAGGTAAAACCGCCGGGAGCTGGTTTGGAGCCTGCGTCTTCCTCATCGTCGCGGCGACAGTCCTTCGTTCCTTCTTCCTGTAATATAGCAGGCTATGGAATACAATATCAACAAGGGAATCGGACGCAACGTGGAATTCAACGGCTTGCAGGCACAATACCTGTACTTCTTCGTCGGGGGCTTGCTGGCCATTTTCCTGATGTTCGTCATCTTCTATATGATAGGTATTGACCGGTGGTTCTGTATCGGTTTCGGTGTCCTCTCCGCTTTCTCTCTGATCTTCGGGGTGTTCCACCTGAACAAGAAGTATGGTCCCAACGGCCTGATGAAGCTGGCCGCAGTCAAGTACCACCCGTCCTATATCATCAATCGCAAACGTATATCTTCCTTATTTAAAAAACGCATTCATGAGAAATATATTAAAAGCCGCAACGCTGGAAAGTAAGTTTCCGATCCTGTCCGTGGAGGAAGGGTGCATTCTCTCCAAAGACGCGGACGTGACCATCGGCTTCAAGGTCTTTCTTCCGGAGCTGTTCACGGTCACTTCCGCAGATTATGCATCCATGCACGGCACATGAACAAAGGCAGTCAAGGTACTGCCGAATTATACGATAGTACACCGCCAGGACTGGTTTCTGAAAGAAAAATACAAGGCTGACACGCAGAAAGACGGGATGAGTTTTTTGGACCGTTCTTTCGAACTTCATTTTAATGAACGGCCTTTCCTAAATCATTTCTCTTACCTGTTTATCACCAAGACGACCAAGGAACGCAGCCGCAGCCAGAGCAATTTCTCCATCCTCTGCCGGGGGAATATCATTCCGAAGGAAGTCCGAGACAAAGAAACGGTCAGCCTGTTTTTGGAGAGTGTCGACCAGTTCGAGCGCATCCTGAATGACTCGACCTTTATCCGTCTGGAGCGGTTGACCACCGATGAGATAGTCGGCACACCACAGCAGGCCGGATTGATTGAAAAGTATTTTTCTCTATCACAGCAGGACACGACCACCCTGAAGGATATACAGATGAGCGCGTCGGAGATGCGCATCGGGGATGATATCCTCTGCGTACATATGCTTTCCGATGTGGACGATCTTCCCGGTTCCGTCCAGACGGATACCCGGTATGAGAAATATTCCACCGACCGCAGTGACTGCCGTCTGAGTTTTGCCGCTCCGGTGGGGCTGATGCTCTCCTGTGACCATATCTACAACCAGTTCCTGTTCATCGATGATTCGACAGAAATCCTGCAACGCTTTGAGAAGACGGCACGTAACATGCATTCGCTTTCCAAATACAGCCGTGCCAACCAGCTCAACAAGCAGTGGATTGACGCATATCTGGACGAAGCGCATTCCTTCGGACTGACCGCTATCCGTTGCCATTGCAATGTCATGGCATGGTCGGACAGTCGGGAGAAGCTCAAGGTGATAAAGAACGATACCGGTTCTGCTCTAGCCCTGATGGGATGCAAGCCCCGTTATAATACCATTGACGCACCTGCCTTGTACTGGGCAGGTATTCCGGGAGGCGAGGGCGATTTCCCTTCCGAGGAGTCCTTTTTCACTTTCGTTGAACAGGGGGTCTGCTTCTTTACGGAAGAGACGAACTATGCGGATTCCCTGTCGCCTTTCGGTATCAAGATGGCAGACCGAACAAACGGGAAGCCCCTGCATCTGGATATTTCGGACGAGCCGATGCGTCGTGGTATTACAACCAACCGTAACAAGCTGGTCATCGGTCCTTCCGGTTCAGGCAAGTCATTTTTCATGAACCATCTTGTGAGACAGTATTGGGAACAGAATACCCACATTATATTGATCGACATCGGTAACAGTTACAAAGGATTATGTGACCTGATTCACCAGCGCACAAACGGTGAGGATGGCATATATTATACGTATAGTGAAAAACATCCGATAGCTTTTAATCCATTTTTCACCGAAGACAAGGTCTTTGACCTGGAAAAGAAAGAGTCCATTAAAACGCTGATCATGTCGCTCTGGAAAAGGGATACGGAAGTCATTACCCGTGCCGAGGAAGTAGCCCTCTCAATGGCGGTTAACCTGTTCCTTGAAAAGATAAAGGAGGACAATGAACTGGTTCCTTCCTTTAATACTTTCTACGAGTTCGTACAGGGAGAGTTCCGTGGAATACTGGAGGAGAAGCATTACCGCGAGAAGGATTTCGACCTCACTAACTTTCTGAATGTATTGGCTCCTTATTATCGTGGTGGAGAGTACGATTATCTGCTGAACTCCGACGAGCAGCTCGACCTCTTGAACAAGCGTTTTGTGGTATTTGAAATTGACGAAATTAAGGAGCATAAAATTCTTTTTCCGGTAGTCACTGTCATCATTATGGAGGCTTTCATAAACAAAATGAGACGTTTGCATGGGGTGCGGAAGATGATAGTTGTGGAAGAGGCTTGGAAGGCAATCGCACGTGAAGGCATGGCTGACTATATAAAGTTTTTATGTGCGCCCGTAAAGGTTGCATCGTAAATATCTCTTTGGCAAGAGATTAGGAAAGTGTTCTTTGAAAATGACCTATCATCAGCCGACTTATCTGTTTCGGGAAAACTTAACCGAGCAGGGAGTGTAGCATGTCGGAAAAGTCATAAGTC
>NZ_JAHQUN010000083.1:0-10501 GCF_019052485.1 Bacteroides sp. MSK.20.82 | reverse complement strand
TAGATATCGGCACATCGACTAAATCCATTTTTATTCATTATTTACATCACTAGTTAGATTACACGATACAAATTAAGATGAATAAACGAGAAGTCTTAGTTTTATGTTGTTTGACATTATTAAAATAACTAAAAAAGGCTTCTAACATACATTTATGTCAGAAGCCTCTATCAATATAACTTTGAAGAAAACTTAGTTTCTCAAATCCGATTATCCATTTACCTTTTTATAATCTTCCAAAAATTTCTTCAATCCCGAATCAGTCAGCGGATGATTCAACAACCCTTTGATAGCACTCAACGGACAGGTAGCCACATCTGCTCCCACCTCCACACACTCGATGATGTGCTTCGTATTGCGGATAGAAGCCGCCAATACCTGAGTCTTGTAATCATAGGTGCGATACATACGTACAATATCACCAACAAGTCCTACCCCGTCTTCGCAAATATCATCCAGACGTCCGACAAAAGGCGAAACGTAAGTCGCTCCGGCTTTTGCAGCCAGCAATGCCTGTCCGACGGAAAATACCAATGTACAATTGGTCCGGATTCCTTTTTCTGTAAAGTACTTGATAGCTTTGATACCATCGGCAATGCAAGGCACCTTGACAACGATATGCGGATTGAGTGCGGCAAGCTCTTCCCCTTCGCGGATCATCCCTTCATAATCCGTTGCTATTACTTCCGCACTTACGTCAGCATTGACAATCTTACATATTTTAATGTAATGTTCACGTTGATTCTCCGTACCTTTAATGCCTTCTTTCGCCATCAGCGAAGGATTGGTAGTCACTCCGTCAAGTACTCCGAGGTCATACGCCTCCTGAATCTGCTCCAAATTGGCTGTGTCAATAAAAAACTTCATAATTCTATTTTTTAATGGTTAACTATCTGGTAGTCAAAGATAAGAATTATTTCTCATCTTTCCTAGATCAGGCAATGGTTATTGCCGGATCGAGGTAGACATCCTGAATAGCGTTTAATAATTCGACACCCTTATTCATCGGCTTCTGGAAGGCTTTACGTCCACTGATCAATCCCATGCCACCGGCACGCTTATTGACAACTGCTGTAATGACCGCATCACGCAAATCGGAAGCCCCATGAGATTCTCCACCGGAATTGATCAATCCGACACGTCCCATATAACCATTTGCCACCTGATAACGACAGAGATCAATCGGGTGTTCCGATGTGAGTTCCGTGTACATGCGTTCATCTGTCTTTCCGAAACCAATCGCTTTGAAACCACCATTATTGGTAGGAAGTTTCTGCTTCACAATGTCCGCTTTGATGGTAACTCCCAAACGGTCAGCCTGTCCGGTAAGGTCGGCAGCAGCATGATAATCAATAGCTCCTTTCTTGAAATCGCTATTGCGCAAATAACACCACAGAATGGTAGCCATACCGAGTTCATGGGCATATTCGAAAGCCTCAGCAATCTCTACCAATTGGCGGCGACTCTGTTCCGAACCGAAATAAATGGTTGCGCCTACTGCTACGGCTCCCATATTCCAAGCCTCTTTCACCGTACCAAATAATACCTGATCGTATGTATTCGGATAGGTCAGCAGCTCATTGTGATTCAACTTTACCACGAAAGGTATTTTGTGCGCATATTTACGTGCGACTGATCCCAAAATACCAAATGTAGAAGCTACTGCATTACAGCCTCCTTCGATAGCCAGCTTCACAATATTCTCCGGATCGAAATAAATGGGATTCGGTGCAAAGGATGCGCCGGCTGTATGCTCGATATCCTGATCGACAGGAAGAATGGACACATAACCCGTATTTGCCAGACGTCCATGCCCTAAAAGGGTTTGCAGGCTGTTCAATACTTTAATGTTTCGGTCCGAATCAATCCAGACTTTATCAATGGTATCCGGTGAGGGTATATAAATCAACGACTTATCAATGGTCTTACAGGTATGATCCAGATAATAACTGGTCTTATCTCCTAATAAATCAACTACTTTACTCATAACTTTATTTTTTTAATGTATAACAATTTATATACAGGCGATGAAGCCTGCTATTTTTTCTTCCCCTGATTGGCTACCGCTTCCATCAGCTTACGAATTTCTTCCGGATTGCCCAGGAAGTAATCATTGGCAACATTCAGGTTCTCGTCGAACTCGAATACATAAGGAACGGCAGTAGGAAGATTCAGTTTGATGATATCTTCATCAGAAATATGTTTCAAATGCTTAATGATACCTCGCAGACTATTGCCATGCGCGACAACCAGCAAGGTATGCGCATCTTTTAAAGCCGGGAATATATCCGACTCCCAGTACGGCATAATACGGTCGATGGTATCTTTTAATGATTCGGTACGCGGCAGTTCCGCATCGGATACTTCGTGATAGCGATAATCGAAACGCGGATTTCTCAAATCGCTTTCGGAAAGCGGATTGGGAGCTATATCATAACTGCGACGCCAGATCAGCACTTGTTCTTCTCCGTATTTCTCGGCTGTTTCCGCCTTATTGAGTCCTTGCAAATCGCCGTAATGCTTCTCATTCAGACGCCAGCTCTTCTCGACGGGAATCCAGTCCAGATTCATTTTATCAAGCACGCAGTTCAAGGTTTTGACTGCCCTTTTCAGATAAGAAGTGTAGGCTTTATCAAAGTTGAAGCCATATTCCCTCAACGTGACGCCTGCCTTTTCCGCTTCGGCAACTCCCTTTTCCGTCAGGTCTACATCCGTCCAACCTGTGAAACGGTTTTCTTTGTTCCAAGCACTCTCTCCATGACGAAGTAATACTATCTTTTTCATTCTTAATGGTCTCCTTTCTTCTTTTTATATATACAACATTTTGTTTCTCTACAAAGTTCACGAAAGAATCAGCAGGTATCAATACCTAAAAGTGATGGTTTATTGAAAAGAATTCAATAGAAATGACTATTTTTACGGACTAAATGAATATTCAACCGCCAACTTAAAACAAGTCAGACATTGGAAACAAGCAAACAGAAAGAATACACATTCCTGCAAAAACTGCTGAATAAAGCGAATATGGGATGGTGGGAAGCGGACTTAAAAACAGAAAGTTATGTATGTTCCGAGTTTATCTCCCGATTACTCGGGATAGACGAAGACGGAGTGATCAGTTTTGAAGATTTCAATAAACGTATCCTAAGGGAGGATCAGCACCATACTACCAGCTACTCTTTCGATAAATTGCAACAGAGCATTGAGGAGGTGTACCTGCTCGATACTCCCCACGGGGAAGTATGGATTCGCAGTAAAATATGCTTTCAGGAAACTGATGGGGAAGGAAACACCAAAATATACGGAATAGCAGAAACTCAAGATGGTCCACGCATGGCTTCCGCCTATCAGGCACTGCAAAACAGTGAACGTATCCTGCACAATATCTATAAAAACCTTCCCGTCGGCATTGAACTGTATAATAAAGACGGTTATCTGCTTGACTTGAATAAAAAGGAACTGGAAATGTTCCATATCACCCATAAAGAAAAAGTTATTGGTATCAATATCTTTGAGAATCCGGCACTACCCGAAGAAATAAAGCTAAAGATCAGAGATAATGAAGAGGTTGAATTCACCTTCCAATATGATTTTTCAAAAATCAAAGGATATTATGAATCGGAAAAAACATCCGGTTTCATTAATCTGACAACAAGAATAACAACACTTTATGATCATGACCGGCAGCCCATCAATTATCTGTTGATAAACGTAGATAAGACGGAAAACACCATCGCCTACAACAAAATTCAGGAATTTAAAAATTTCTTTGAACTGGTAGGAGATTATGCCAAGGTTGGATACGCTCATTTTGATGCGTTAAGCCGCAATGGTTATGCCTTAAGCAGCTGGTATAAAAATGTAGGAGAAGAGGAAGGCACGCCCCTACCGGAAATTATCGGTATCCATTCTCACTTTCATCCGGAGGACCGGGCTGTTATGCTCGACTTTCTGGCGAAAGTGGTCAAAGGCGAAAGTACGAAATTATGCAGGGATGTACGTATCCGCAGAGCCGACGGAAGTTATACGTGGACACGGGTGAATGTGTTGGTCCGCAACTACCGACCGCAGGATAATGTCATCGAAATGCTGTGTATCAACTTTGATATTACCCAACTAAAAGAAACCGAACAAATGCTTATCAAAGCCAAAGAGAAAGCCGAAGAAGCGGATCGTTTAAAATCGGCCTTCCTTGCCAACATGAGTCACGAGATACGTACTCCGCTCAATGCGATCGTCGGTTTCTCAAGTATGCTGGAAGAGGCGGAGGATCAGGAAGAAAAGCATCAGTATATCACGATCATAGAAGATAATAACAAGTTGTTGCTTCAGCTCATTTCCGATATCCTCGACTTATCGAAAATCGAAGCGGGAACTTTCGACATTATTCCTGAAAGAGTAAATGCGAAACAGCTTTGTAACGATCTGTTTCAGGCTATGCAAATGAAAACTAGTCCACAAGTAGAACTCCGCCTGAAAGATAATTTACCCGAACTGACGTTCACCAGTGACAAGAACAGACTTTATCAGGTATTACTGAACTTTGTGACTAACGCACTAAAATTCACTTCCGAAGGAAATATCACCATCGACTACCAAATAGACGGAAACGAAGTGAAATTCTCCGTTCAGGACACGGGAATGGGGATAGAGCCGGAAAAACAGGAAGCTATCTTCACCCGATTTGTAAAACTCAACAGTTTTATTCCCGGTACGGGACTCGGACTGCCTATCTGCCAAAGTATCGTCACGCAACTGGGAGGGAAAATCGGTGTGGAATCGGAACCGGGAAGAGGGGCTTGCTTTTGGTTCACCCATCCAATTAATTAAAGAAAAATCTCTTTTAAATTGCTCTGTCATCCCTCACTAAGTTCGGAATGGCAGAGCTAAACATTATTTTTCAGACAACAGTCCATTTTCATCGGTTTCTCTTCAGGAAAATACGGTCTGTAATAGTGCCCGGCAACTCTGATTCGTAGTGAGTCACCATAATCATCGTCTTGTCTTTGCGATGGCAGAAAGCCTCAATAATCTTCTTTACCCGACGACGGTTGTAAGTATCCAGACCGTGAAGCGGTTCATCCAGAATCAGCAGCTCCGGGTCCTTCACAAAAGCACGTGCCAGCAATGCCAGCCGTTGTTCTCCACTGGAAAGTTGCAAAAAAGGGTTGTCTTTCAATTCCGCAATACCAAATATATCCATCCACCATTCGCAGATGGCCATTTGTTCCGGCTGGGGACGTTTGTAAAGCCCGATGCTGTCATGAAGCCCACTGGCCACGATTTCAATAGCCGGCAGATTTTTGAGATAAGCACGATGCATCTCCGGACTTACATAGCCAATATGCTTTTTAATTTCCCAAATACTCTCCCCTGTACCCCGCTTCCGCCCGAAAAGGCTGATGTCACAAGCATATGATTGCGGATTATCCGCACAGACAAGGCTTAACAAAGTAGATTTTCCGGCCCCGTTTTCACCGCTCAATGCCCATTTCTCACCACGCCGCACCGTCCAGTCGAGATCTTTCAGAATAGTGCGGTCATCATAGCGAATGCTGACTTTATTCAGTTTGACCACTTCATCAGAATCGTAATTATTGCCATCATAGGGCAAATTGACGATACGCTGCTGTAACTCATCAAAAGAAACGGCTGCATCTCTGGAACGAAAAGCTTCCAGATAGGCCTCACGTTCCATTTTGGGGTACACCGTCATTTTATCCACAGGAATTACATGGGTAATAAATGAAGGAATATCATCCAGCATTGACAATACCAGAATAATCTGTACGGACGACATTTTTGTCAAGCGATCGAGTAAAGAAAACAGCAACTCGCGGGTAGGTGCATCCAGACCAATAAACGGATTGTCCATAATCAATACACGGGGAGCTGTCAGCAGAGTTTTGACCAGCTGGAATTTACGCAGTTCGCCACTGGAGAGAAGAATTATTTTCTTATCGAGCATCGGCTCAATGCGAAAAAGCTCAAACAGTTCTTGTTTCAGTTGTTCGTCCTTAATTTCTCCCAGCATTTCACGAACATCGGGTGCTTCGTCCTGATCGTGGGCGTTCCAGCGTTGCTGATAGTAATAATTAGCATCGGCAGCCCCGTAAGTGTCACGGAAAGCGATGTACTTCACATTATCATAGACGGTCTGGGTGGCAGCAGGAGAAAAGTCATATTGCAGCGTCCCTTCACGCAATGGGTATTTACCGATCAGCGTATCGACAAAAAGACTTTTTCCTCCTCCGTTGGGACCTACAATCGCAATGTGTTCTCCGGCTGAAATCGTTGCCGTGATGGGAGCAGCTAAACGCACAAGCGGGTTGCGTGCTACGCCCCCCGCTATGTTGAATGTATTTTGAATCATATTCTTCTATTCTGTTTGATTATCAAAAGACTGAATTTACTTATATAAAATCAAAGCCGACTGACTGGGAATAATAACTTCCGGCCCGTTTTGTATGCCTAATCCACGTACATCTATCACTCCGTCTTTACATACCACTGTATATTTACCAACCGGAATAGTAAGCCTGGCAGGAGTAGGACGAGAATTAAATGCGACGATGATATCTTCCCAATGATCTCCATTTGCATGGTCTTTCAGACGGAAAGCAATCAGGTTGCTTCCTTCCACAGGAAGAAATTCCAGATGTTTTCGAACCTGTCCTGCATCTCCCATGCGGAAGGCCGGATGAGATTTACGCAGATCGATCAATCGTTTATAATACATGAAAACATCTGCGCTGGTGGTTTTGCGCCGCCAGTCGATGGCATTCACTGCATCCGGGCTCTTATAACTATTGTCCACGCCTTGCTTATCACGCATGATTTCTTCTCCGGCGTAAATAAACGGAATACCTTGTGAAGTAAAGACCACAGTCTGTGCCAGTTTATCGAGACGTATAAGTTGTTCGGGAGTGATGTCCGGCATGCTTGCCTTCAGTCGGTCTACCAAAC
This sequence comes from Bacteroides sp. MSK.20.82, assembly GCF_019052485.1. Classification (NCBI taxonomy): domain Bacteria; kingdom Pseudomonadati; phylum Bacteroidota; class Bacteroidia; order Bacteroidales; family Bacteroidaceae; genus Bacteroides; species Bacteroides sp. MSK.20.82. The sequence goes on along the minus strand of NZ_JAHQUN010000083.1, from coordinate 3,535 downwards.
ACAGCCCGTCGTGACAGGAAACATAACTGATCATTTGCACAGGCTGTTTCGCCCACGGCTTTTGAGTATAATTAACCGAATCGCACTGTACTTGCGGATGCTCGATAGCGCCTGCTATGCCGAACTTTACGCTCATCTCCCCTCCCGGAATTCCGGCAAGAAAAGCTCCTTTGCGCTTATCGCCTACAGGTCCGCAAAGCCCGTCACGCAGCTCGTCAGAAAAGACAGCAACTCCGGGTATCTGTGCTATATTTCCCTTCATTGCCAAGGAGTCAGCCGGATACTGAGGCGCCTCGGCAGCCCACCCCTCTCCGTAAATGCAAATGGTAGGATCGACCGCATTTACAGCCTTCCGTATCTCGTTCATCGTTTCTATGTCATGAATTCCCATCAAGTCGAACCGGAAGCCGTCAACATGATATTCTTTTATCCAATAAAGGACGGATTCTACCATAAACTTACGCATCATAAGGCGTTCGCTGGCAGTCTCGTTACCACAGCCTGAGCCATTTGCCAAGGTTTTATCTTCTTTCTGGCGATAGAAATAACCGGGAACGGTGCGCTCGAAGTTACTCTCATCGGTATTGAATGTATGATTGTACACCACATCCATTATCACACGGATACCAGCTTTGTGCAGTGCCTGTACCATCTGCTTGAATTCTTTCACACGAGTGGCGGGCTGATAGGGATCAGTGGCATAGGAACCATCGGGTACATTATAGTTTTGCGGATCATATCCCCAGTTGTACGAATTTTCATTCAGTCTGGTTTCATCTACCGAAGCGTAATCAAAAGAAGGAAGCAGATGCACGTGTGTCACGCCCAGTTCGATCAGATGGTCGATACCTGTCAGTAACTTGTCGGAGTTCATCGTTCCATGTTCGGTCAGTGCCAGATATTTTCCTTTATTCTTCACTCCTGAAGTAGAATCGACCGAAAAGTCACGGTGGTGCATCTCATAAATAATCATATCGGCGGGAGACTTCAAAGGAGGTCGGGTGTCACTCTCCCAACCGTCCGGATTGGTGGATTGCCAGTCGATAATAGCGGCCCGCTTCCCGTTTACTCCGACAGCACGGGCGTTTATTCCGGGAGTATCTCCCTGCCACTTGTCATCGATCTTCACATTGAAAGTATAGAACTTGCCAATAAGGTCCTTACTTACCACAGCTGTCCAGGTTCCTTCTTCCCCCGACTGCATCTTTACCGTTTCATAGGCATGTCCGCCCTCGCCTGCCTCATAAAGCATCAGACGTACTTCATCTGCCGTAGGCGACCAAAGAGTAAACTTCGTTGCCTCCGGTGTATACTCCATTTCAATCAGACTTCCTGTACGGACCGGATATAATTCATAAGACATATATTCCTTTTTCGCAGTAGTACAACTCATTACTGTCGTCACCGTAGTCACCCCTAATATCGCTAAATAATTGGTTCCCATTTTCATACTAAACCTCCCCTGCGGTACTCACACTACCTTCGCACTTACTTGTTTATTACTTTTCTCACTCCCAGCCTCTTTCATTGCGGGTTTATTTTACTTTATCGGGATTTTTCGCAATAAAATCTTTCCAACTGCTATATCCTTTTTCCATTGCCGGACGTCCCATTTGCAGAAAATGACAATAGGCTGCCGCCAAACCGTCCGTCGCATCCATAAAGGTAGGCATCTCTTCTTTGGGAAAATGCAGCATACGCTGCAGCATATCCGCTACTTGTTCCTTTGATGCCTGTCCGTTTCCGGTTATAGCCATCTTGATCTTCAAAGGAGCATATTCTGTGATCGGAATATCACGGCTCAATGCCACTGCCATCGCCACTCCCTGAGCACGTCCCAACTTCAACATGGACTGTACGTTCTTGCCGAAAAAAGGAGCTTCGATAGCCAGTTCGTCAGGCAGATAGCTTTCGATGATACTTAATACCCGTTCGTGAATATGCCGCAGCTTCAGATAATGATTGGCAAATTTACGTAAATCGATAATTCCCATCGCGATCATCTCAGGCTTAGTCCCTTTCACGCGCAAGACTCCATATCCCATGATGGTCGTACCGGGGTCTATACCCAAAATAATCTTTTCTTTTACCGGTTGAATCACTCTACTATCTCCATCAATGTCGGAAAACCGACTACTTTATCCTTGAATATTTTCGTAAGTTCGTCATTCAGCCGCACTCCCTGTTCCATGTGCCAGCGATGCAGCAATCCACTACTCTCTACTTCCCATTGCAGAGAATAAGAACTTCCGTCGTCCCGATGGCTCAGTATCCGACAGATACGCGGTGCTTTCAACGTCCCGTGTTTCTGTACTTCAGGTATATAGCTTTCCTTTATCCAAATCAAAAAATTATCGTGAACAGCATCGTCCACCTGAAAAGTTGTATTATAAATCAGCATATCATCTGTCCTTTCAATAAATTATTTTCCGCAAACATAGCAATTATTTCAGAATATTCCATTATATTTGCGCCAACAAAAGCAAAACGTTGACAAACGTTATATCAGTGGCATAAAAATGGGGCGTTAGCTCATCTGGCTAGAGCGCGACACTGGCAGTGTCGAGGTGATCGGTTCGAGTCCGATACGCTCCACAAAATGAAAAGAGTAACTTATGATAAGTTACTCTTTTTTTTATTTTAAACCTGTGATTGGCTTTGTAGCCAAGCTTCATTAAGACATTTATATTACCCCGAAATGTTTCAAAGCCTTGTAAAGTCCACTATTGTCCACCGTATCAGTGACAAAGTCGGCAACTGACTGAACTTTTTCGGACGCATTTCCCATCGCCACTCCTATTCCGGCGGCCTTCAGCATGGGGATATCATTACCGCCATCACCGCACGCCATTATTTCAGAAACTTTAACCCTGTAGTAATCGGCAAATAACGAGAGGCCGGTTGCCTTACTTGTCCCTGCAACATTAACATCAGCAAATAAAGGATGCCAGCGTGTTGCGGAAAGACCAGACAGAAGCGGCATTACTTTTTGTTCTGCTTCCTCATCAAAATAAAAACAAAGTTGACAGCATTCTTTTCTTTCAAACATCTCTTCGATGTCGACAACCGGCGGAACCGGATGCTCAACAATTCCGGCAATCTGTTCGACAGTCGGGGTAAGGCGATTGACAAATACACCTTCATTTAATTCGAGAGCGACTGCAAAATCAAATTCCCGTGCAAGCTCCATTGATTTTCTAAAATCCTGTGCAGGTATTGCTACTTTTCTTATCACACTTCCGTCACGCAATACACACTCTGCTCCATTAAGTGCAATAACTCCATCATACGGCACAGCATCAATCTCATGAAGATCACTTGCCGCTCTACCGGTAGCAATCACAATCTTAATTCCACTATCATGTACTTTTTTAAGAGCATCTATAGAGGATTGCGACACCTTATGAGTTTCAAAACTCAACAAAGTTCCATCTACATCAAGCAATAATACCTTTATCATACTATCTATATTTTTGTGCTACAAAGTTACTACAAAAAAGTGAAATGCGGAAAGTTATAGTGATAGAATTGAGTT
>NZ_JAHQUN010000082.1:0-11097 GCF_019052485.1 Bacteroides sp. MSK.20.82 | reverse complement strand
CCGTGCATTGTAATTTTGTCATGGACGAAACCTATCACCAGAACTTAAAGCTGATCGCGATCCGCAAAGGCGATTCGCTAAAATCGGTATTGCAAGAGGCTATATCTGACTACTTGGATAAAAACAGTTCCCTGCTATAACAGCGTATCGGGAATATACAGGGCAAACACTCCACAAAAGAAATTCTCCAGGAAAAAGGTACGCAAAAAGCACCCCTACACATCAAAAAGTATATTGAAAATGCGATTCCCTATAAAGAACCCGTTGGCGGGATTAATCTTGCGTATGTTTAACCTGCCAACGGGTACGATATTGATAAACTTTTTGTTTAAGGTTTAACGTTTACGTTGCTATTTGCATCAACCCAGCCTGTTGTCTCTGCATCAAACTGGATCGGATTCAACACAGCCTCTCCCTGATCAGTATAACCACCACCGAAAATCAACGTGTAGATATGACGCTTGCCCGCTACCCATGTATCTCCGAACGGAACATAAATTGTTCCGTAACTATCTGCTGAACCCAACAGATAACCTCCGGACTGCTGGATTTTGCAGGTGATCGACAGGTAACATTGATGCGCACCGTCGGCTTTTATCTTGGTATTGGTGGCTTCTTCGGAAACTTTCCATGCTGTCAGCTTCTGTGGTATATTCAGCATAGGAGTTTTTTCGGAAATATCGGTAGCTGTGGTATTACTATTGACCTCGATGAATTTGCCTTGCACTACGGTAATAAAACCTCCTCCTGTAGAGCTTTCAGGCCAATCACCCACAGCCCAACTTCCCGTTCCATCGGCTGTCGCAGGCAATGTGTAGACGCCGCCCATTTTTACATTAAAAATCTTGATGTCCTTTATATTCACCTGCATGTTATCGTATTCGGTCTTTGCTTTGAATACGACCTGTGACAGAATATGCTTGAAGTTAAATTTCACTACTCCGTTGTTCTTGTCTTTTGTCTGGCCTTTGGCTATGGCATACATCACGTCGTAGTTTTCATGAGCATTGATACCAGATCCATACTCATCGGAGCAGGAATAAGTTATCTTTTGAGTATCCTTGGTGGCTTCCCACATATAACTCCACTGCATGGCTTCATCAACCGTTCCGGGATTGAATGCGTAAAAGTCCAAAGCCTCGGTAGGCCAATAACGAAGGTCGCTCGCATTTTTATAATCCCACTTACCATTATTGTACACGATATTCACTCCGTCATGTCCAAAATCCGTGTCTACCTTTCCCATGAAGGCAGTACCATCCGCCGTAAAAGCGAACACGTCGAAATCGGTGTTCTTCAAGTTGGTGTTGGTAGTAGGGGTAGCCCTCGTTTCCGCCGCATTACTTAACACGTTAAAACCAATCGCATTCCGTGAGGAGGTTTCCACATTCGCAATCTCCTCGTCTGAGCAACCCATGAGTAGAGCTCCAAAGATTGCCCAAAGCATTACTGTACTTTTTTTCATAAATAAAAATAAATCAAATTGATACATATAATTAATAAACTCATATTACAACACTATATCCATATTCACATCATCCCAATCATCAACGTCCACATCAAATCCCGCACCGTCACTTCCCGGCTCGGATGGAACCTCATAATCAAAATTCAACACCAGATGCACATCACCGACATGCCCCACTACCGGGACATCATGCACTTGGCCGCTCACGTCCTGTTCCAATACAGACATGCTGCCTGAACGGTTCTTGAGATACAACCGGAAAACATTGGGCTCTCCTTCAAGTGCGGAATGTCCAAACGTATAGAATCCGCCTATAATCTGATTCCGTGAAACCATTCCATCAAAGAGCAGGCTCTCCGAAAGACCGGCGGGCAAACTGTCGGCGGACATGTTAAGCGAGCCGGACATGCCGGAAAGAGCGGCCCGCAAATCCGCCACCCTATCCAGTCCCCGAAGACCGTTCACCTCATACGTGTAGTGACATACCATGTTTACGGGAGTCAGCCGTACTATCTCCGCGCTTCCTCCCGGAATGTCCTTGAGGATAACTTCGTCTATATGGTCGCCACACAGCCAAGGTGGGGTGACAGCCATTGTCCGGTTATCCGGCGACTGCACATCACGCGTATCGGCAGTAAAAAGCGTGTAACTGCCGTTTTCTTTCCAAACCATCCCGTCGGTATCGTAGTTGAAGCAAATTACCCGGTAATCATTCTCGGGAAGCTCCACTTCCCCATCCTCTCCTCCGGGGAAATCAAATATCCACGTGTTGCTTTCATCGTCGGTCGGATAAAATACGACCCTCATGCCTTCAGGCTTGTCATGATTGGAAATCTTGGTCCAGTCGAATATTACCCGCACCGTGGCAAAGTGCGGATGATCGTAACATAAATCCTTATGCTCACAAGCCGTCAGTCCTATCCATAAAAATATGAACACCAGACTAAAGCGTATCCGTATCACTGCCTGCCTCCTTTCTTCCGGCTATAATTCCCCCGCCCGATCAACCACACCAAAGAGATACCCGCCTTGGTCGGGCCGAACCAGCGGCGGTTTTTAGTGGTCTGCCATACATAGTGACCGTCCAAAGGGATGTACTCCTTGTACGATCCTCCAAGGTAGCCGATTCCCAACGTGAAATCCACATTGAACCGATGTCCCACAGGTAACGAGTAGCCGTAAGCCACGCCTCCCCCGTAACTCCATTTATCCCCCAAGTAACCTTTCCCACCCAATTCGAAATCATAGGTGACGATCTGCCCGTACAATCCGACATGATGCCCGGAAAACGGTTTTTCCACCGCTCTCCGACCGAACCAGCGGCGCAACTCCACATCTCCCCCATAGATACGCCAATAATTATGCTTCCGATCACTTTTCCACCAGGCATACATCCAATTCCCGGCCACAGACCAGTTCTTCCCCAAACAGAACTCAACCCCGATGTCAGGTATCAAAACAGCGTCATAAAGCAAGTTTGTTTTCACCGCCATGCAAAACGGCCGTTTCTTTACCGGAGCTATGACGGTAACGGTATCACGGATGCACAACGTATCACGTGTATGTATATATACCGTATCTCTGACGGGATTTATCGGATCACTATCATAGCATATTTTCACCATCGACGAACGAAGTTTCGGAAAATGGAATTTATACAAATATGAGTATGGCCTCCCCCCTTTCAGTCTTTTCAGTTCTCCCCCCAAATAAGGGCTGTCCTGGTTTTCCAAACGGACGATCTTCTCCAACAAACGAAGGACATCCTCCCTCTCCGGAACATTCACATCCGCTCTCACCATCGTTATAAGTCCGTTCCAGTCGCTTCCCGAAAAATGAAAATCCTTCTCCAATACCGGAATCTTTATATAAGGTGATATATACCGCCACAAAACCTCTGCTCGTTTTTCAGACAGCCTTCCATTCAACAGCCCCCCTCCTTCCGGGGAAGCTCCTCCTATTATTTGAATTTTCCTGATAAGACGGACGGAGTCGTTCAATGCGGAACAGATTTTAGCAAACCGCTCCATCTCGTTCCCATTGTCAAGTAAACATGTATCTATATTTACCTTTCCTTGATGAAAATAGATCCTTACCGAATCACGCTTCTCCTGAGCGGATATTTCTCCGCTTATACTCAACACGAGCACGAACAATACACATTTAATATAAAAAAAACATCTTTTCGTCATTTAATCATTTGTTAATATGACAATCCAAACCCAGGCTTTTACACCCCCTGAATTTCAACCGCTAAAGATATGCACTTATAAACCAACCTCCAAAGCAAAAAACAAGTATTTTAAACTTATAAATACTTAAAAAGACAACCACACAACAGCTACAACACTTACCACAGCAGCCAATCACGCTTACACAACAATTAAAAACACTTAACATCATAAAGAAAAGTACTTAAACATACAAAAAAACAGTTATTTTTGCAGGAAACATTATACTTAATAACACTTAAAACAATAAAACACATGAAAATCAGCACAAAAGCCGCCTCTTTTCTAAGTTCAATAAAAACTCAAACTTACGACAAAAAAGAAAGAGAAATGATAATAACGTATCAACAAAAACGAGTCTTTCATCTATCCCTGCTCATGCTGGTCTTATGCGCACCCATATACATATATTCAGTTCCATTTCCCAATGAACAGTTTTATTATATTAACAGCGTATTATTCCTGTTTATCATTATGTGCACTCTCGCTTATTTTAAAAAGAGAGTAAATCTGACCACGACCTTTTCCATTATACTGATAGCCATACATATCGAGATTTTTATCGAAATAATTTATTGCTCAATATGTAGCGGATATGAATATAGTTATCAAAGAGCATTGATAATGAGTAACATTACTATCTCTCTCTTATTTACCATGCTTTCCATCTGTGCCTATATGAGTAATATCTCCATCCTATTGTCCTCCCTTACCATAGCTTCCTATACAATCTGCACACTTATCACCGACGAACCGTTCCTATACAGTTATCTGCCTTTGATCATCATCATATACACCATGATCCCCTTATTAGGAAGATCCTTACACAGTAATATCAGCAGCTTGCTAAAAAGTAGCAACTTGCTAAAAGAGGAAGAGGAAATGCTTTTGAAACGTCTCCAAATGAAAAAGGAAGAACTATTCGCGTTCGCCGAGTTGTTAAGCGAGAATAACCCGGAAGAAAAGACAAGCTCCCTGTTAAACATAATAGGGGAACAATCCAAAGAAAATCTTTTTACAGCCCTTGCCGCATACCAGAAAAAGGAAAAAAGTAAACTTGATACAATCAGGAGAATATATCCCAATTTATCCCCGTCCGAATTAAACATCTGCCGTTTAATACTGCAAGACAAGACCGTCAGCCAAATATGCGAATTATTACATCGGAGTAGCGGAAACATAACCAGCCAACGAGCGAACATACGTGCCAAACTCGGACTGAAAAAAAGCGACAATTTAAAAGAAGCATTACAAGAACGCATGAGGCTGTATGAAGAAGAAGAACACCGGCAAGAAGAGTTTTCAGCCATGCGTTAGGGATTGCAGAGTAAAGCCCACAGCCTTTAGGCGAGGACTTGAAACGTAAAGCCCGACCGTCCCACAGGAACGCCCAAAAGAAAAAGAATCCCCCGAACATTCATCCGGGGGACATCCAAGCCGTCACATCAATTATAATACAGATTCAGATCATCCGTGCCAATCTCCTTTCCGTCCCGGAAAACAAGGCGTAAATCAATCCTCTCTCTGTTTTCATTGCCACAAAGATAGACATACCGGCCAACATACGCATCATACTTATCAATCAGTTCTAACGGTATGACCGGCATGGGAAAAGGATACACCTATATTGCATATAGCGGAAAATTTGTAAGATTACCCTGTACTTTATAAGGCAACATAGAAAATCTCTCCGCATGCAATTCCGGTCTTTTTCCCAGTAATGCTGTCAACGAATTGGCCCGGACATTCCCTTCGGCCTTCACTTCTATCGGCACCATTTGGGCATTACGTTGAATAACAAAATCCAACTCAAGACGCGAATTGTCTGTGTTATGGTAATAAATCGGTGACACGCCCTTACTTTTCATCTGCTGCAATACATACTGTTCAGTCATTCCTCCCTTGTATTCCTTAAATATGTCGTTTTTAATCAAGACTTGGGCCGGATCTGTCTTGACCATAGCACCCATAAGCCCCAAATCAACCATATAGAGTTTGAAAGCCGACAGGTCTTCATAAATATCAAGCGGAAGCTCCGGTTTGGTACATCGAGGCACTTTATACAACAACCCGGCATTTACAAGCCATTGAATGGCCATCTCAAAATCATTGGCTCTGGCACCTTTTCGCAAAGCTCCGTAAATGAATTTCTTGTTTTCTTTAAATAATTGGGAAGGAATGCTGTTCCATACCATTCGGACACGCGGAACCTGTTCTTTGGGCGCATGTTTTGAGAAGTCAAGATCATAGCCTTGCAAAATCTCCGACTGTATTCTTCTGACTTCCAGCAAGGAATCCGTTTCTACATATTTGAGTACAACTTCCGGCATACCACCTACATAATAATATTGCCGAAGGAGATCCGTATATTTGTCATGCAGGAGGCTTATCGTTTCAAAATCCCCACTCATAAGCAATTTACAAGCTTCTTCTTCTCCCTTGGCGACAAGAAACTCTTCAAAGTTCATAGGAAATATATTGATGACATTTACCTTCCCTACGGGATAAGACACATCCTGATGAAGGGATATCCCCAAAAGTGAACCTGCCACAGCTATATGATACTCCGGAACCTCCTCTTTAAAATACTTCAAAGATTCCAGTGCTTCCGGGATATCTTGTATCTCATCAAGGATAATAAGCGTATCACCCGGAGTAATGTCAACGGAAGTCATCGCACGCAGCCCCCGTAAAATTCTGTCAACATTGAAATCCTGAGAAAAAAGCTGGCGTGCAAGGTTATTCTTACGGCATACCACATAAGCCTCTTTTTTGTATTCAAGTTTGGCAAACTCATGGAGCAGCCATGTTTTCCCAACTTGTCGGGCACCATTTAAAATCAGAGGTTTTCTATCCTCACGGTTTTTCCATTCTATAAGTTGTTGCAAAACAAATCTTTTCATCTACAAACAGCATTTTTATACATGTAAAAACAGCGTATAATACATTTATCCGCACTTATTTAAAGCACAAATATACTAAAATAAACAGATAATAGAAGCAATCTTATACATTTTTCCGCACTTTAATCAACTCCAATGGAAAGCAGTAGCCAATTTAGGATTGCCTTCTCCACGCTCGATGGCCACCAGCGTATTGATGCCCACGCCCGCCAGTTCGGAGAAGTTCCAGCTGATTGACCTTCAAACTCTTCCTGCACTCTTTAATCATCTTTCCTAGCTCTTTCATATTCACAACACATTGTGATTTTAGTCAGTTTTCATCCTAGTTCAAAGAAAAAAACAGCCGATAAAGCAACTATAATCATTGTATTCATATAGATTAACATCATATATTCAAGTTAATCTATATATTTACATGGATTATTTGTATATTTGCAAAAAAGGAACAACCATGTGGAATGAAATGAGCAATCCAGCTGTGCTGATGAGAATCGGCCAGCGCATCAAAGAGACACGTATCAGGCAGCATATCACGCAGGAAGAACTGGCAACGGCTTCCGGTGTAAGCCCCTTGACCGTTGCGAACATCGAGAAGGGCAAATCGGTATCGCTGCTGTTGTTCATCAGCGTACTCCGCTCGCTCGGCCTGCTGGAGAACCTGGAGCAACTGGTACCGGAAATCCGGGTCAGCCCGATAGAGCTCAAAAAACTGCAAGGAAAGAAACGCTACCGTGTACGCCATTTAAAACAAGATAACCATGAATGATTTGATAGTAGATGTAAAGCTATGGGGAGAAAGCGTAGGCTCTCTCTATTGGGAAAAGGAAAGCAATGCCGCCTTGTTCGACTATGAACGGAAGTTCATCCGCTCCGGTCTTGACATTTCTCCCATCATCATGCCCATCAGCCAGTACAGGAACACCCCCTACCGGTTCCTTGAAAACCGTACCGACTGTTTCAAGGGGTTGCCCGGCCTGTTTGCCGATTCACTGCCGGACACTTTCGGAAACCAGATCATCAATGAATGGTTTGCCAGCAAGGGATTGTCCGGAGAAGAGATTACCCCTTTAGACAGGCTTTGCTATGTAGGCAAACGTGGCATGGGCGCACTGGAGTTTGAGCCGTCCTCGCCAATCAACGGCATGAACGAATCATCAGTGCTCCATATCGAGGAACTGACTGAGCTTGCCAAATCCGTATTCACGGACAGAATGGCTTTTCAGGTCCAACTGCGCCAGGAAGGAAGAAACATTCTGGATATACTGAAAGTGGGAACATCTGCCGGAGGTGCCAAGCCCAAGGCCATCATCGCCTACAACGATATTACCGGAGAGGTACGCTCCGGACAGGTAAAAGCTCCTGAAGGATTCGGGTATTGGCTGTTGAAATTTGATGGCGGCAAATACAGCGAACACACGCAGATAACGGACAATCCACAAGGAATAGGAAATATCGAATATGCCTATCACCGGATGGCAAAAGCCTGCGGTATCGATATGATGGAATGCCGGTTACTTCAGGAAAAAGAGTCATATCACTTTATGACACGACGTTTTGACCGTATGGAAGACGGAGAGAAGATCCATGTACAGACATTGGCCGGGCTTGCCCACTATGACCGTGACCAACGCCATTCATACGAAGAGATATTCCGTATCATGCGGCAGATGAACCTCCCTTATCCAGAGCAGGAGGAACTATACCGAAGAATGGTGTTCAACGTCATGAGCCGGAACCATGACGACCATAGCAAGAACTTATCTTTCCTGATGGATAGACAAGGGAAGTGGAAACTGGCCCCAGCATACGACCTCTGCTACTCATACACACCGGGCGGCAAATGGACGAACCGCCACCAGCTGTCACTCAACGGCAAACAAGACAATTTCACGATGGAAGATCTGCAAAAGGTAGGTGAGAACATGGGTATCCGGAAACACAAACAGATTATCGAAGAGATACAGGAAACCGTATCGCATTGGCATGAGACTGCCAAGGATTGCGGGGTCAAGCCGGAACACGCCGATTTTATCGGAGAAAACCTGCTCTTGTTCGGCAAGCAACTGCATACGATCCATATGCCGGACATTGCCAACGAACAAGAGCAGGCTTTCATGAAGGCTATGCGAAATGATGACTTCAATACCATTCTGAAACTGAAGATGAGAGGATATCAGCCATCGGAGAACACACTGAAAAGCCTCCAGCCGGATGTATCCGCCACCACCTTCATCGCTGCCGCCAAAATCTTCCAAATGGAAGGGATGCTAAAAAGCCTTCAGGACATAAAACCCGCGCAAAGCCCGATTACAGGCGGCAATAAACGTAGCATGGAATTGGGGGATTAGCACACAAACTACATCGCGCACAATTCAATATAACAGTAAATATATTAATTGTTATATATTATATTTTGATTTAACAATTAATATATTTACCTTTGTAAAATGACAACGAATCACATCACCCAAGCCATGGCCAATCCGGAAATCATAGTGGAACTGGGCAGACGATTTAAGGAATACAGGCTAACCTATAGGCTCACCCAAAAAGAGGCTGCCGAGAAAGCCGGTGTCAGCCTTATCACCTTACGCCAGTTTGAGAACGGGAAGGCCTATAACATCAATATGGGCAACTTTCTTGCCCTGTTACGAGTAGTGGACTGTCTGGAACAGATGGATGATCTGATGCCGGAAATACCTGTTTCAGCCTATACAATGGAACGAATAATGAATAAAAAGCCGAAAAGGATAAGACATGGAAAATAATGTTGTGAGTGTTATGTTATGGGGAGAAGAAGTCGGAAAGCTCTATTGGGACGAAAGAAACAAAAGAGCCGTCTTCAACTATCATCCGGATTTCATCAAGAAAGGAGTGGAAATCGCCCCACTGACCGCTTCTGTCAAAGGACCGGCGGCAAAGGGTATGCCCATACTCGGAAACAAAGAAAAGACTTATCAAGGTCTCCCACCGTTTTTGGCAGATTCATTGCCTGATCGGTGGGGTAACATGGTCTTCGACCAATGGGCGGCACAAAACCATATCCCCAAGCGCAAACTCACACCGGTAGATAAACTGTCTTTCATCGGGAAACGGGGAATGGGAGCCTTTGAGTTCATCCCGGCCACTCCTGGATTGGAATCCTCTTCCACTCTCCAGATAGAGAGTTTATACCAACTGGCACGCCGTATCTTTGAGGAACGGGAGGAAATATCCGTGCAAGATGACGAAGCACTGCAACTGCAAAGTATCTATGAGATAGGTACATCAGCCGGAGGGCAGCACCCGAAAGCCATCATCGCCATCAATGAAACGACACATGATATACGTTCCGGCCAAGTCCCTTTACCGGAGGGCTATACCTACTACATATTGAAGTTTGCAGAAGGGGACGATTTTCCGTTCACGCAAATGGAAATGGTATATTATGAGATGGCAAAGGAAGCCGGGATTACGATGATGCCTTCCCGACTCATTCAAATTGAGGGAAAACATCACTTCCTGACGGAGCGTTACGATAGGATAAACGGAGAGAAGATACATACACAGACACTTGCTGCCATGAATCCGGATGCAACGAGCTATGAGGATTTGTTTGAAGTCTGCCGAAAACTGAACATCCCGGCAAGCGAACAGTCCGAACTCTACCGTAGGACGGTATTCAATATCATGGGCGGCAATGTGGATGACCACATCAAGAATTTCTCTTTCCTGATGGAAAGAAACGGCACATGGCACATCACCCCAGCCTACGACATGACATTCACCACCAATTTGGACGGTGCGGCATACGAAAACGCACACTCCATGAGCATTGCAGGAAAAGATAACGACATCACGGAAGATGACCTGATGCAATTTGCCAAACAGAACGGAATAAAGAATGCGAAAAGGATAATCGAAGAAGTCAGCCTTGCCATCAGCCATTTTTACGATTATGCCACCAATCATCAAATCGATGACTATTGGAAAGACCGCATCGAAGAGCATCTTTCCGGTTTGGTATCTCCGATCATAGGGAAAACCATGAAACACTACCTGCCCACCATTGTCGAACCCTACGAGACAGAGGATGGCTTTTTGGTATCAGAAATCAACATCATCGAAAACACCCGGCATGATTTCCGTATCGAGGCCTTCATAAACGGAAAGCGACAGAAATACATTGCCGGGCGTAAAAGCGATTTGGCTGCTGAAGTCATTGCCAAAGGCAGAAACAAGATGCCCGTTGAGAACAAGAAAGAACTTGTGGAACGGTTGTTACTGCCTTTAGCTAGAAGATAAAAACAGACGAATAGCGACACTATTACATTAATAAAAAGTCTGTTCTTGTTCGGCAAGCAACTGCATACGATCCAAATCCGGACATTGCCAACGAACAAGAGGAGGCTTTCATGAAGGCTATGCGAAATGATGACTTTTCAATACCATTCTGGAACTGAAGATGAGAGGATATCAGCCATCGGAGAACACACTGAAAAGCCTCCAGCCGGAT
>NZ_JAHQUN010000081.1:0-13571 GCF_019052485.1 Bacteroides sp. MSK.20.82 | reverse complement strand
TGATTTACAGAATAAAAAACTGTATTTTTAGGATAATGCTGGGGTTTGGATAACTGTTGTTATCCGAAATTTCGGATAACAACAACGAATCCTTCCCGAACTGCTGGAACATCGCGCAGAACTTCCGCAGGTCTTTTCGCAGAAGCGCGTCCGCCTGCCGCTTCGTCATGGTGCGTGCCGAATACCTTTCCCCCGGCTGCAACCGATGTCCATATCCTACATATGGGTTATCAAAATCTTTCGATAACCCATATTATCCAAAGGAAAACATTATCCAAAGATAACTCGTAATATTTCTATAACTATCTGGTTGTCATCATTAGTTATGATAATTGCTTGTGATAATATTTGTAGAAATAGTATGGGATTGAGTGTCGTTCCCGCTATATTTATAACGGTATAACAAAAGCTCAAAATATGGAAATTAAAAATTACACCATTGACAATTTGATTGTCAAATGCTCTGAGAAGATGAAAGAATCAGGCTATTCTCAGGGTTGCATCAGTACCCATGTGGTTCGATGGAAACTTCATTTAAAGCCATTTCTTGTACAAAACGGTACAAGTTTTTATGAATTGGATTGGGGACGAAAATTTCTTGCAGAAAAACTTCCGCTTCTTTCCCCTGCTTCTAAGCGGAGATTCAAACGGAGTGTCCGTATCCTTGATGCATTTGTGACGACGAGTGAAATACCCAAGCAATCCAAACGTGTTCCTCCGTTGTCATTCCCCGGTAATATTGGAGCCCTTGCGCTGGGCTTCATTGATTACAAGTTATCTCAACGGTGCATGATGACAACTATTGACAATTACAAACGTCTGTTGTCCTACTTCATAGCATCTTTGAATATGAAAGGGAAGGATGAGATTGCTCAAATATCAGAAAGTGATGTCCTTGAATTTCTGGGAGTAAAGGAATCCAGCCAATCACGGCATAGCACCATGCGCCAGTTTTATGAGTTCATAGACAAATTCCACCCGGAAGTCCCCAGCTTCTCTTATTTGTTCGAGTTCATCCATCGACCGATGCGAGAAAAGATACCATCTACTTATACCAAAGAAGAAGTTAGGAAGATAGAAATGTCCGTAAATCGAAATGGAGATATAGGCAAGCGTACATATGCCATGCTGCTCTTGGCTTCAAGACTCGGCCTGCGTATATCCGATATAATAGGGATGAGATTTGCAAATATAGATTGGGACAAATCGCTAATATTGTTGAAGCAGGCAAAGACAGGGAATCCGATACAGCTTCCATTGCTTAGAGACGTTGGAGAAGCCATTATTTCCTACCTGAAAGTTCGTCCTGAATGTGAACTTGAAGAGATATTTGTCACCCACACATCCCCTGTCTCGAAAATGAGCAGGACAGGAGCAGGATATTTTATATCAACAACTATTCAGAAAAGCGGTGTTGACAATGCCGGACGCAAACACGGTCCGCATTCCATGCGATTCTCTTTGGCAAGCAGAATGCTTGAGCAGGGCGTCGGAATACCGATAATATCGGAATCGCTCGGTCACTCTGGGCAGGACGTGACAATGAACTATTTACGTATTGACGTGCAGGAAATCAGTTCCTGTATGCTTGAGGTTCCACCAATCAAAGACGATTTTTATGAACAGCAAAATGGCACATTCTTCATATAAGGATAATTTTAAGAGCATACTGTCTCCATACATATTACGTTTCTTGGAGACAAAGAAAGCGGCGGGTTCAGACGCAAGATGCCATCTGACGGCACTACGTGAGTTTGACCGGTTTGCCACACGAGAAAACTTGAAGTCTGCTTGCATAAAGCAGTCAGAGTTTGAAGCGTGGAGATGTAAAATGACCGGAAATTCAGCAACCACTATTTATATGAAATGCTGCGTCGTCGGACAGTTTCTTCGCTACATGGCAAGACTTGGCATTCCTTGTTATATCCCTATCTATCCACGCAAGCCCAAAAACTTATATGTACCGTATATTTTTTCTGAAGAGGAATTGAAGAAAATATTCAAGGCCGCAGATGAATTGATGTTCGTGAGGCGGAATTTCAAGTGCGGGATATTTTCCATTCCTGTCCTACTAAGACTATTGTATTCGACCGGAATGAGGATTGGAGAGGCTTGCAGTCTCATTAACAGCGATGTGGATATGTCATCCCGTATCATTCTTGTACGAAACACAAAAAACAAAAGAGACAGACAACTTCCGATTTCAGATTCTTTATATCAGGTATTGGAACAGTATCTGATTAAGCGGGACAAACTACCTTTACACAATATGGGCAATCCCAATAGTCCATTTCTTATATCGTTGGATGGGAGTTCACTGACAGGTGTAAGTGCAAGACACTGGTTTTATAAAATACTTGAAGCGAGCGATATAGACTACATACCCAAAGTCGGTCCAAGGATACATGACCTCAGGCACACCTTTGCTGTCCATGTTCTTGACAAGCTTGTAAAGGAAGGTGTGGATATGCATTGTTGCTTGCCTGTATTGTCTATGGCACTTGGACACAAATGTGTAAGTGATACAGAATACTATGTAAGGATTACCAATCAGGTTTACCCGCATCTTTCGGATACTACCTCAGCAATATCAGAATATGTTTTCCCAACCATCTCAACAATGAAATGACCATGAAACAGACAGAATCACCATTGGCAAGACACATTGGGGCTTTTTTCTCCTCATACATGTCAGCAGAAAGGGGGGCAAGCCCCCATACAATACGTTCTTATGCCAACACGTTCGTTTCTTATATTGATTATATAGAACGGATAAAAGGAATCAAGACTCAAAACCTATCAACTGCGGTTCTTGTCAAAGGAAACGTTCTTGATTTCCTTGCTTGGATTGAAAACACAAAAGGTGTGACCATACAGACACGTAACCAAAGGTTGGCCGCCATACATTCTTTTTGTCGATATTTACAACATGCGGACATTACGCATATAGACAGATGGCAGGAAATACTGTCCATAAGAACCAAAAAAGCACATCCCAAGCCGATGGCATACCTTTCGGTGGACGGAGTGAAGCTGCTTTTGGCACAAGTCCCGGCAGACACCGTTGCCAGCAGAAGGGATCTTGCTATGCTTGCACTTTTATATGATACGGGCGCCCGTGTTCAGGAACTTATTTCACTGCGTCCATGCGACCTACACTTAGAAGCACCTGCATATCTGATTTTACAAGGCAAGGGAAACAAGAACCGTGCCGTTCCCCTTCAAGAAAAGCAAGTTCGGATTTTGCAGCATTACATAAACGAAAACAGGCTTGACCGGGCGGAAAACCAAACAGCCCCCTTATTCAAGAACCGTGACGGAAACAAACTCACAGGGGCTGGTGTCACATACTTGTTGATGAAGTATGTGACCCAGGCCCATGATGAGAATCCGGATTTGATACCGGCACGCTTGTCACCACATTGCCTTCGTCATAGTAAAGCCATGCATCTGCTTCAAGCAGGGGTGAATATAATCTACATACGCGACATACTGGGGCATACGTCAATAACAACAACCGAAATCTATGCCCGAGCAGACTCAAAACAGAAGAGGGAGGCTCTTGAATCTGCATACAAGGATGTCATACCTGATGGCGGTACACAAGATGCCCCCTCTTGGGAGAAGAATAATTCTTTGAGAGAATGGCTGAAGGGACTTGGCACGCATACGCATTGATTATAGCCTGTATGCACATTCATTCTCCTGTCAAGAATATACCTGATATAATTCAGAAGTATCAAAGGGTTAAGCACTTGCTTCCCATAGTATAATGTCAAATGCAAATGTGGACCAGTGGAGCGCCCTGTTGAACCTACAAGTCCGACAGTCTCACCTGGCTCCACCATTTGACCTTGCCTTACAAGAATCCTTGACAAATGACAATAAGTGACAACATAGTTGCCGTGCCTTATCATTATATAATTGCCACGAGAGTTGTCGCTACCCACCATAATGATTACTCCTGTTAACATTGAAAATGTTGCCGTTCCCTTATCGGCTCGCAGGTCTATACCATTATGAAACTTCTTCTTTCCCGTAAAAGGGTCTGTTCTATATCCAAATCCAGACGATATTTTCATTACGTGTAAGGGTAACGATACTGTCAGTTTGCGGAACCGTCTTTGAGATTGGGAAGGACAAGAAAGTTTTTTCTGCTTATTATTATCAGAAGTTTTATCATTTATAATTACTACAACATCTTCATTTTTAGATATATTATTCAGATGGCTTTGGATAATGTTTTCCTTTGGATAATACGGGTGATGTTTTTCCGAATGCCAGCCCTCAAAATACTTCGTGCATCGCACCGCCCTCTCGAAAAGCGGCAGCCGGTAGATAGCCGCCTGCCCGTCCGTTCCCTCATGGCGTCTGTTCCGTGCGGACACGGAACAGACCGCCAGAAGCGAACAGAGGATAGCCATGAATACACGCATCATCGTGTAAGGGGCTTGAAGTTCCCGATGGGGACAACAGTGATAACCCCGTCATCCTTCACGTTTCGGTTGTTGAAGTCAAATTCCAACTCGTAGGAGTTGCTGAAATTGTCCTCCACTACCACGATGAAGTTGTGCGCTTCCTCACCCGCCGCCGTGTAGTACAGCCGGAACTTCTCGTTTTCGAGCAGGTAGCGGTCATTGGGCAGGAACGTGATTCCGTTGTCCATTTTCAGCGTGCCTTCCCCCTCGAACTGGAAATACCGGATGGTGTAGAGGGTGTTGGCGAAGTCGCCCGTCTTTTTCAGCTCACAGCGGATTTCAACCGTCTGCCCCTTCGTCACCTTGTTCGGCACGGGCATGGTTTCCACCGTGAAGGGATAGGATTGCTGTATGTCCATGTCGTCGTCACACGATACGAGCGTGAGCGACACGGCAGCGAACAGGCAGAGTGCCAACGTCTTGAAGATTGATATTCTCTTGTTTTTGTTGTTCAGTATGTTCATTGTCATTTGATTTTTAAGTTATTGTTCTTTTTTGGTTGTCAGTTGCAGATACTCGTTCAAGTCCTTGCAACCGTCATAGAGAGCGGAACGGTCATAGACACGTTCTCCATAATGTCCTTTCAGCGTTTTCAACGTGCGCCGTCCGGCTGCGTCATGGTCGAGATAACAGTCTATGCACCCGCAGCCGTCCAGATACCTCATTGCCTTTTCCACGTTGGCAACAGAGTTCAATACGAGGCACTCACCCTTTTCCAATCCGAACGTGGCAGCAGAAAGAAAGTCCATGAAGCCTTCAAAAACGCTGCACACGTCAGCCGGAGAGCCTTCCGCCTTGACCAGCGACACATCTTTCGGAGGCACGCATCCTTTGAAGAAGCGGCTGCGGATCTCATATCCACCCGCCACGTTCGGGAAACCGACGGCAAAATATCGTTTGCCACGCACACAGTAATTCAGTCGGCAGCAGTAGCGTGATGCGACAACGTAAGGAATGCTCCGTTCCGCCAGATAGTCTGTCAGTGGAGAACGAAGCAGAGGGACGGCTTCCACTCCCTCAAAGGCAGGTTCTGTCTGCTTCGGAATGTAGGTCGGTTTGTCAAACTCTGCAATCTGCATATTAGAGGTTCCCGCTATAAACTTCACTTGTTCCATGAAGTCGCCACTTCCGATAAACTCCCCGGCAAGCGTGAAGATGTCACCACCTTTGCCCAGACCGAAGTCGTACCAGAGCTGTTTCGCCACGTTCACACGGAAAGAGGGCGTGCGCTCGCCCCTATACGGGGCGATATACCACAGCTCGTTACCGCTCCTTCTGACAGGCTCATGCCCCAGCCGTGCGAGAAAAACCGCAATGGGCATTTGTCTGATGATGTCTATTTCCGTCCGTTCCATGTCCGTGTCAGTTGATGATGAACTTGATTCCGACCCCGAACTGCGTATGAAACTTCCTCGTGTCGCCACCCCACAGGCAACGCTCCCGGAGGTTGGCGAGCAGGGCGATACGGTCTGCCACGTAAAACTCCACATCGAGCGTCAGCGCACCGCCGTAGATGAAGGCGTCCCGGTCATGGAGCGTGGAGCCGTCATGCAGTACCTTTTCGCCCCAGTTCACCGATTCATATCCGGCAAGAGCCGAAGCACCTGCATAGACGAACACGATTTTACGGGCATCGGAAAGTATCTTGAAGTCGTATCCGCCCTCCGCCGTGAACTGTGCCACGGGTATCTTTCCGTCCTTGTAAGGGTTGTTCTTCAACAGATATTCGCCGCCGAACACCCATTTGTTCCCCTTTTTCGTGTAGGTGGAGAGAGCCGCCACGAAACTGTACCCGCCGTCGTTGCCGCCGGGATTGAAGCGGTCCGCCATGTTCGCCCTGACCTCGATGCCCTGCATCTTCGGCAGGCATCGCTGGGCGTGCGCCTGCCCCGTAAACAGGGCAAGCGACGCGATGATTATTGCGATGTACTTTCTCATGGTCAGCGCACTTGAAGTTCGTTGATGGTATTGGCACGTACCAAGTCCTCGTTCTCAATCACGAAAGACTGGTGACGCCCCCCGTTCTTCTCGTTGAGTTCCACCACGAGGCATTTATCGTCGGGGATAGTGAACTTCGCCATCGTGAACACCGTGCGCTCGCTCTTCTTGCCCGGCACGAGTGTGGCGTAATTCTGCGCACGGAGCGGCAGGATGATCTGCTCCTGCACGGCGGTACGCTTCGCCACCTTCTTGTCCACGATTTTCCATGTGATGTAGTCCACATCGAAAGGCACATTGCTCTGGTTCTTTATCTCCGTGTGGAAATAGAGCAAACCATTATGCGTGTAGATACCTTTCAGCAGATACTGGATACCGAATCGCTTGCAGCCGATGTGCTTCACCTCGCGCTTGTTCTGCTTGTGGATGGACTTCATGATAAGGCGTACCAGCATCGGGCTTTCGCTGCCCAGTTCCTTCAGATAGATTTCCTGCGCATTGTTCGGGCGGTTCACCTTCTCGCCGTCATGGATGAAGTCGCACATCTCCACATTGAGCAGCAACGGTTCGGAGGCATATTTCACGTTGAAGGTATAGAAACTCCCGTCCTCCGTTATCACGGACATATTGGTTTCGTTCGGGAAGTTCCTCACGGTAGCCTTCACGCGGATGACGTTCTCCGCTCCGTCGGCTTTGCCCGCAATCAGGTCGGGCGAACCTAAATCGACGTAACGAACCTCCGAGGGGAAAATGACGTGGACGGTCTTGTCGTAGGTCACTTCCAAGCCGTGCGGAGGGACCATGCGGTCAAAGGTCAGCTTCTTTGTCAGCCCGTGATACAGGTCGCCGTCCGCCTCCTTCTGCGGATAGACCTCCTTTGTCAAGGTCGGTTGTTCACTTCCGTTGTCCTTTCCAACGGTTACGTTCTCCTGCGCGTTGGCAGTTACGATGCCCATAGCGAGGGCAAACATGATGATTACTTTTCTCATTACTTTGGATTTTAGTGGTAAATAAAAATTGGATTGTTGTTACTTTTTCTGTTTTCAATTCCTGTCCTGATAGAGCATTACCTTATACCCGGCTTTCAGATGCACCTTGACGGTACGCATCTTCTTGGCGATATACTGGCTTGTGCCTTGTATCAGCCCCTTGCCCAAATCGGAGGCAAGCTGCGCCCCTGCGTTGGTGGAGATATTGATGCTGCTGCCCAGCGAGCCGCCCATGTTGGCGGCAACCTCCCTGACGGCATTCATTTCCATCGAGTTGGGAATAAAGATACCGGGTTGCCCGTCCGTGTCATACACCGCCAGCTCCACCGGAATGATAGTGCCGTCATATTCCAACGACGTGATTCCTATGTCAAGCCGTTCGCCCTGAATCTTTGCTGTGCCTACCACCACCGCATTGCGGGGGATGATTTTGTCCGCTACCTCCATCGGCTCCAGCAGCCGGAGTTTGACAGCTTGCCCGTCGGTCACGCTCTGCGCCCCATAGACACACGCCGATATGGTGTTCTTGTCTGATACGGTCGTGACGCCCACCGCCGTATTGAAACTGCGGTTACGCTCCTGCGAGAAGGAGGCGACAAACTCGGCGTTGCTCATCGGCTGTGAGAGCGAGGATACCACCTGATGCGTCACCTGCCTGACAGGTGCAGCCGTGTTCTTTCCGGTTTTCTGCACAGGGTAAGGTTCCGCCGCCTGTCCGACAGGTGGCTGTGTGCCGTTCTGACCGCCCATGTACTTCGCCGCCAGTTCGTAGGACTTCTCCATAAGTGCCACTTGGTCATCCATAGCGGACGCCTTGCCTTTCTCGCTCTCCAGTTCCGATTCCAGCGAGGCGATACGCTCCAACAATTCGTCCATTTCCGCGTTGTCGTTCTTCGGCTGCTCATAGAAGTTGCCGAGCGTGGTATTGAGGTCGCGGTAGGCGGCTGCGGAGGATTGGATGGTTTTCGGAGCGGATGATTTTGCTGTTGCATCTTCCGCATTTCCGGGATTAGCAAGGTCGAAGTCCCTGCCGCCGTCCGTTTCCGCCACCTCGCGGTCGAACATATCGCCCAGTTCCTGCATGGCACGGCTGCGGTTCTCCTGCCGTTCTTCCATCGCCCCCTGCTCGTAGGCTTTCGCCTTGTCGCCGATGATCTGGCGGTTCGCCTTGTCCGCGTCGGGCATTTCGATGTTGTAACCTCCCGTCCCCGGTTGCTGCTCCTTGTCGGAAGACGGGGCGAATATCAGCCACATCGCCCCGATGAATACCAGCACCATAGCGGGCAACACTATCATTTTCTGACGTTTCAGCCTTTGGGCTTCGGTCAGCGG
Source organism: Bacteroides sp. MSK.20.82 (assembly GCF_019052485.1). Lineage (NCBI taxonomy): Bacteria > Pseudomonadati > Bacteroidota > Bacteroidia > Bacteroidales > Bacteroidaceae > Bacteroides > Bacteroides sp. MSK.20.82. The sequence continues at coordinate 4,834 of NZ_JAHQUN010000081.1, read as the reverse complement.
CTTGCGCTCCTTGGCTTTGCCTTCCTCCTTCGCGCCTTGGCCATTCAAGCAGGCTTGATGGCTCTCGGCTTGGCGTTGGTTCTTCGGTTTCCCGTTGTCGGGAGCCGCCTTGTTCTCGTTTTTAGGTTCATTCTTCGTCTGTTCCATATAAATAAGGTATTACATTATGATTGTTGTCCGGCTTTACGGACAGTTCCACTTGTCCGGCATGGTCTGTCACCATACGGCTGCCGTCATTCCTGCCGATGTCATAGACGGCTTTTCCGAAGGTGTAGAGGGCAAGCACCGTGAAGGCGGCGAGCATCGTCAGCACGATGCGTTTGCGTGTCTTCGGAGGCAAACCGTCCAGATAGCCTTTGAGCCTTGCCACCAGCATTTTCTTTTTGTCGTGGAGTTTCCAGTACGCACGCCAAAATGATTTCCTGATTTTCTTCATGTCCGTTACCTTTTGATGGTTTGTAAATCCTTGTTCTCGATGATGGTGAATCCCTCGATGGTGAAACCGTTGGGATTGTCGTCCGAACGGGACGAGTTCAAGAGGCGGCACGTCGTCACGAGGCTGCGCTCGGTGACGTTGCTTTGTCTGATGATCTTCTGCGTGGCGTAGGTCACGGCACGGTAGGGATAGCCGTTGAAATCGCATACCACGCTGTCCACCTTCAGCACTTGGTTGATATTCCCGGCGATGATACGGTTGTAGTACCCCTTCTCGGCGAAGTCCGAATAGTAGTTGTACACGCTTTTGTCCGCTAATAGCAGGGCGCGTTTCACATTATGCTCTATCGCGCTCTTTTCGGGCGAGAGCGTGAAGAACAGCTCGTGGAAGCGGCGCACGTGTTCCCTTGCCTCCGCCGGACGGTTCTGCGACAAGTCCTGCGAGAGAGCCAGCATCAGCGACTTGCCGTTGTCCAGCACGTAAATCTTTTCCCGTTGTCGCTCAGCGAAGCGGTAGGAACTCCACACGCTCCATACCGTTATCACGGCGCACAGCGAGAGGAAGACGATACCGAACAGGCGTATCTGCCTGAACGATGATTCGATGTTTTTGAGTGACTTAAATTCCATTGTTGTTTATTCGTTTTTAATTGTCAGTTGATTATTTCAGCAGTTTCCCGGCACGTCCGACCACGTTTCCTGCGGCTGCACCCGCCACGCTGCCCGCCATGCTTCCGGCTCGTCCTGCCGTCTGGTTCACGTTGCGACCGTAGCTTCCCATGCCTCCGGCTTGGATAATCCAGCCTGCCACCGTCGGGATGGTGAAGTAACCGATGATGCCGATTATCATGAAGACGATATACACCCCGTCGCTCGAATCCAGCGAAAAGTTCGGGTCAGCCTGCATCCGTTCGATGTCGCTTTGCAGCATCAGCACTTGGATTTTCGCCAGTATGGTGCTGAACATATCCGACACGGGCAGCCACAGATAGACCTGTATGTAGCGGCATATCCATTGCGTGAGCGTGCTTTGGAAGCCGTCCCATACCGATATGGCGAAGGCTATCGGACCGAGTATCGCCAGCACCACGAGGAAGAACGTGCGGATGGTGTCTATCACGAGTGCGGCGGCTTGGAACATCAGTTCCAATATCTCGCGGAAGAAGTCGCGGATGCCCTTCTTCATGTTGTACATCCCGCGCTCGATATACATCCCCGCCATCGTCACCATGTCGCCGGGCGACCAGCCCAGTTCCTCCAACTGTTTGTCAAACTCCTCGTTCGACACGAGGTAGGCGGTTTCGGGATTACGCATCATCGCCTCGTATTCCAGTTTATCCTTCTGCTCACGGTATCGGTTCATGTCCAGCGTTTCCGCCTCCAGCATCTTTGCCGTACCCTGCACGACGGGCGACATGGTGCTGTTTATCGTACCTAATACCACCGTCGGAAAGAACATGATGCACAAGCCTATCGCAAAGGGGCGGAGCATAGGGAACACGTCTATCGGTTCGGCTCTCGCCAGCGACTGCCACACCCGGTAGGCGACGTAGAACAGCGCGCCCAGCCCGGCAATGCCTTTCGCCACACCCGCCATGTCCCCGCATAGCGGCATCATCTGCTCATAGAGCGAGCGCAGAATCTGGTGAAGGTTGTCGAAATTCATAGGCTACCAGTATCTTTCGTTCATGTTCCCGTACAGCCCCATGATGCGGTCGAGGTCGTTCTTCTTTTTTGCCCGCAGGTAGCTCACGCTGATGTTCTTGTTGGTGTAGTAGCTCACGAGGTTGCGGTAACGCTTCATCTTGGAGTAACAGCGTTCCACCACATCCATGCGCTCCTTGTCCGTCATGGAGAGCGTGGTGATGTTCACCACGTTCTTCAGTTCCGTCAGCACGTCGTTGGATTCCTCCAACAGCTTGGTGTAGCCAAAGGCGATGGCTCCCAGTTCCTCCACCGTGAAGTTGTCGTCACGCATCATCTTCTGGAAGCTGGTCACATAGGTGTCGGTGATGTCACCCACCATCAGGATGGTCTGCTGCACCTTCCGGGCGTCCTTTACCAGATTGTTCACGGATTTGAGCGCGTCGTAATACTTCTTGCCCTGCTCGTAAATCTTCACCGTCTCTTGAAAATTTTTTATCATATTCTGGGCGGTCGTGGAAGTGTGTACCACGTTCTTCGAGGTGTTCACGATGCTCTGCGCGATGTTGGACGGGTCTATCACCGCCCACTGTGCGCTTGCCCTGCCGACTGCAAACAGGCACAGGCAGATAATAAGTGTTATTCTTGTTCTCATGTTACTTTGGATTTTAGTGGATTTCATTATTTATTGCTTGCCTATCGGATGGTCCGGTTTCGGGTTCACGCGCACATAGTCCCCGTTGGGCGAGAAGGTCAGGATGTCCGTTGCTTCGTTGTAGGACACGTCGATACGGAAGCCGGTGTTCATGAACAGGTTGCCGTTCTCTTCCTGCAAGAGATAGGTTTCCGGCTTCAGTTTGCGGCGCAGCCCGCTACGCTTGAACACCGTCACCTTATAGGCTTCGCCCTCCTTGTAGATAAGCACGTCGGGCTTGCCCTCTACGCTTTCCCAGTTTCCGCAAAGCAGGTCACGGCGGTTGTCCGCTACATCGCAGGATTGCAACACCATGACCGCCAGCCCGATTAAACACTTGCTGACTTGCAGCATTTTCGTTCTTGATATACTCATACGCATTTTCTTTTTTAGTTGATGAATCTGTTTTTACTTATTGCCTATTCCTTGTTTCTCCGTCTTTCGGCAAGCTGCCGGATGGCGGCTTCAATGTCGCCGCCCAGCTGCTCCGCCAGACGGTACACCTCTACTTTTTCCGTTTCTTCGGTGGTGTACGCCAGATACTCTTCAGCACTAACTTCGGTGGCATAGACCGCCGACTGCGTGCCGCCCAGTCCTATCCACACTTCCTTGTAGAGCCTTGACGGGTTGTTCGCCATGTTGATGGAGAGTATCTGCGACTTCTCCTTCTCCGTCAGACCCAACAGGGACTGTATGGCATCAAACTTGTTCATGTACTTCCGCTGGTCGAGAAGGATTTTGCAATCGGAGTTGTTGATGATGCTTTCCTTGACCACGGGCGAGGAAATGATGTCGTCCACCTCCTGCGTCACCACGATTGCCTCCCCGTAATACTTGCGCACGGTCTTGTACATATAGCGCAGGTATTCAGCCATGTTCGCCGAAGACAACGCCTTCCAAGCCTCTTCCACAATCAGTTGTTTCCTTACGCCTTTCAGACGGCGCATCTTGTTGATGAAGGCTTCCATGATGATGATGGTCACGACCGGGAAAAGCTCGCGATTCTCCTTAATACTGTCAATCTCGAAGACGATGAACCGCTTGCCGAGCAGGTCGATGTTCTCCGTGGAGTTGAGCAGGAAGTCGTAGCGTCCGCCCCGGTAATACTGCCGCATGGTGGTGAGCATATTGTCGATGTTGAAGTCTGACTTCTCCACCTTTATCTCACGTTCCGCCAGTTCGCGGCGGTAGTCGTCGCGCATATACTCGTAGAAGGTGTTGAACGAGGGAACGATGCTCCGGTCAGCCCTGATACGCTCGATGTAGGCGTTCACCGCACTGCCCAGTTCGCCGCTTTCCGTCTTCGTCACTTTGTCATCCTCCGACTTCCAGAGCGTCAGCAGCAATGTCTTGATGCTGTCCTTCTTCTCCACGTCGAACACGTAATCATCGGTGTAGAACGGGTTGAACGAAATCGGTTTCTCCTCCGTGTAGGTGAAATACACGCCATCCGCCCCGTTTGTCTTGCGCCGGATCATCTCGCACAAGCCCTGATAGGAGTTTCCCGTGTCCACTAATACCACGTGCGTACCTTGCTCGTAGTATTGCCTCACGAGGTGGTTCATGAAAAACGACTTGCCACTGCCCGAAGGACCCAACACGAACTTGTTGCGGTTGGTCGTGATGCCCCGCTTCATCGGCAGGTCGCTGATGTCGAGGTGCAACGGTTTTCCCGTAAGCCTGTCCACCATCTTGATGCCGAAGGGCGATAATGAGCTGCGGTAGTTGGTTTCCTCCGTGAAGAGACACACCGCCTGCTCAATGAAGGTGTGGAAACTCTCTTCCGCCGGGAAGTCCGCCGCGTTGCCGGGCATCGCCGCCCAGTAGAGCGTCGGGCAGTCGATAGTGTTGTGGCGGGGGACGCACTCCATGCTGGCAAGCTGGCTGCCTACGTCGTTCTTGATATGCTTCAGTTCCTCCGCGTCATCGCTCCATGCCATGACATTGAAGTGAGCCCGTACCGAGGTCAGCCCGTAGGAATGGGCTTCGTTCAGGTACTGGTCTATGTCGAGTAGGTCAGCCCCCTTACGGGAGCTTTCCCCTCTAAGAACCGTACGTGAG
>NZ_JAHQUN010000011.1:0-184261 GCF_019052485.1 Bacteroides sp. MSK.20.82 | reverse complement strand
TCTCCCTTTACTTGCTGTACATTATAACTCAACGCTTTTTGTTCACGTTTGATACCCAACGCAGTAACTACTACTTCGTCCAAGGTTTGCGTGTCTTCACCCATTGTGACTTTTAGGGGTTGGGCGTTGGCAAGCGTGATTGATTGGGAGGCATAACCGATATAGGAGATTTCTAACACATCACCTTTGGCAGCTTGTATTTTGAAATTTCCATCCATATCAGTAATCGCACCAGTAGCTGTTCCTTTCACCAGAATGCTAACTCCAATTAAAGGTTCACCTTGTGCATCTGTTACTGTTCCCGTTGCAACGATTGGTGTTTTTTTCTGTTGTTCTACTTCTTTCTTAGTAGAAAGTACAATATGCTTATCGACTATTGAATAACTGATATTTGTTCCTTTAAACAGCTGACCCATAACGTTAGTCAGCGACTCTTTAGAAACTTTAATAGATATGACACGATTAATATCGACGTCATTTGTGTTGTATACTACTGACATTGAAGTTTGTTTCTCTATCTCTTTCAATGCAGTATTTAGAGGTACCTTCGATAGATTAAGGGTAATCATTCGTTCCTGCCCATAAGCTGAGGCAAAACTCGAAAACAATAAAAGGAAAAATAACAAGTATGGAAACTTGTGTTTTATAATTTCTTTCATCTTATTCTTTTTAATTAGAAATAGTTTTTAGGTAGTTAACAAACATGTGCGGGTAATAAATATAACCGCCACTCATACAAAGGATCTATGTATCTCTGTTTCTCATATTTATAAATTTAAAGGTTACACTAAAAATGATTTTTCATAAGCGCTTATTCATCAGTAATACATTTGATACTGCAACCATACTAAACGAAAATAAGATTTTTTTTCGTAAAAAATGGTTAGACTAAGCATTTTTTTGAAAAATAAATACATAATCATTTGATAAATAGAGCATTAAGTAGTTCTGAAAAACTATTCAATTTATTACATTTGCATGCAATTTGCATATATTCAAATAACAGATAGATATAAAGAATCATTTTATGTTCAAATATTCAAAAGATGGAGTTTCTGTATTGACCATATTAGACACCAGAAGGGCTAAAATTAATGGATTATTTCCAGTTAAAGTTCAAGTCGTATTTAGGAGAAAGCAGAAATATTATTCTACGGGGAAAGAATTGTCAAAAGAAGACTGGGATAGATTGTTAAAGGCAAAAAGTCAGTTATTAATGGAGGTAAGGACTGATATCGAAAGTAGTTTTTCTATTATAAAACAACAAGTTAGCGAACTTATCCAAAAAGGAGAATTTAGTTTTGAAATATTGAGTATCAGACTTGGAAGGCATACGAAAGAAATCAATCTGCGTACAGCTTTCGAATTAAAGATGAAGGAATTAGAGGATAATGAGCAGGCAAGTACATATTTAAATTATCGAAGTGCTTTGAAGAGTTTAGAATGTTTTGGTGGTACCAATATTCCATTAGACAGAATTACTGTGGAGTGGCTGAAGCACTGTGAGCGGTTTTGGATTTCTAACGGTAAGAGCTATTCAAGTGTGAGTATTTATTTTCGAACCTTAAAGTGCATATTAAACCGTGCAGTACGAGATGGAATACTGAAAGAATCATCATTTCCTTTTGGAAAGAATAAATATGAAATACCAGAAGGACATGGTCGAAAGCTGGCTCTCACTCTTCCTGAGATAAAAAGAGTCATGTCTTTCCAGGATTCTACCAATGAATTAGAGGAATTTCGTGATTTATGGTTCTTCTCTTATTTATGTAATGGAATTAATTTTATGGATCTGTTATTTCTCCAGTACTCAAATATTGTAGATGGAGAAATCTGTTTTATACGTTCCAAAACATCCAGGACTACTAAACATAGTAAAGAAATACGTGCTACTATAACTCCTGAGATGTGGGATATCATTCATAAGTGGGGAAACCCTAATATAAGCCCACAAACCTATATTTTTAAATATGCCAAAGGGAATGAAGATGCTTTTGAAAAGATCAAATTAGTGCGTCGTATCGTTACTAAATGTAATAGAAAATTAAAAAAAATAGCCCAAGGTACAGGTATTGCTCAACTGACTACTTATACAGCAAGACATTCATTTGCGACAGTACTAAAACGTGGTGGAGCCAAAACGTCTTATATTTCAGAAAGTCTTGGTCACTCTAATTTAACTGTTACTGAGAATTATTTAGCATGTTTTGAAAAGGAAGAGAGGATTAGAAATGCTCGACTACTGACTAATTTCGATAATAAAATGTAAATTTGAATGGTGCATGCAAATTGTATGCACAACGCTACTTTTTGTGTTTATTGCATAGGCATAAAATAAATGAGTATACGATAATATGATGAATTATAGAAAAATCTCATTGTGTCTAATATCATTACAAGATATGATTAACCATATGGTTAATCATATCTTGTAATGTCGCATTTTATAAATAATAGAAAACATGAAATCAGTAAAATCAGCACATTCTTAAAAAAATGCATATTTAATGTGTCTAGAATGTAATATATTACACTAAACTATATAAGAATTAGAAATAAAACCTTTATTCTTGATTTGTATTCAACGGCTTGATTTAAATAAACGTTATTAATAATTATATGGTTATTAAATCGTTTAAAATACAGGCGTTTTAATATAAATAACAATATATAGAATCATATTGTCATTTCAGAATCAAGCGAAAAATTAAATCAAATAGAGAAAAAGTTCTTTCAAAGTGCCCATATTTATCTTGGTTTTAAAGGAACTGGTGTTTCCTTTAAAACCAAAATGCCGTTCCTTTTAAACCAACGACTGCTCCGTTCGTATATTTTAAAGCTCTTTCATAGAATTGAAGATGGCATTTTTATGCACTAAGCAATTGTTTTATGCAAACACATCGCATAATCTTGCAATAAATTATACATTTTTTTGCTATTTATTAGATTTCATAGACTTTGACTACCTGGCTATTCTTAAAAATAGAACATAAAGAAGTATGAAAACAGCTATAAATTCATTACTCCCAATCAATCACGCTTGCCAACGCCCAACCCCTAAAAGTCACAATGGGTGAAGACACGCAAACCTTGGACGAAGTAGTAGTTACTGCGTTGGGTATCAAACGTGAACAAAAAGCGTTGAGTTATAATGTACAGCAAGTAAAGGGAGAAGCTTTAACAGCGGTGAAAGATGCCAACTTTATCAATTCGCTTGCAGGTAAAGTAGCCGGTGTGCAGATAAGCAGCGGTGCTACAGGTGCCGGTGGTGCTACACGTGTTGTAATGCGTGGTATGAAGTCATTGACCAAGAATAACAATGCTTTATATGTGATTGACGGTGTACCTATGTTTAACACAGGTTCAAGTGGTGGTGACGGTCAGTACGGATCAATGGGTGGTTCTGATGCAGTAGCAGACTTAAACCCGGACGATATAGAAAGTATAAGTATGATGACCGGACCGTCAGCTGCTGCCCTTTATGGCTCTGCCGCAGCCAATGGAGTAGTCCTGGTTAACACAAAGAAAGGGAAAAAAGAAAAGATATCACTTACTGTTTCCAATAGTACGACCTTCTCCAAGGCATATATTATGCCTGAGATGCAGAACAGATACGGAACAAGTTCAGGCTTGTTCAGCTGGGGAGATCTGACAGATAAAAGATATGATCCGAAAGACTTCTTCAATACCGGTAGTAATATTATAAACTCCATTACATTATCGACAGGAAGCGATAAAAATCAGACTTACTTCTCAGCTTCCACGACAAATTCAGATGGTATTTTACCAAATAACAGCTACAACCGCTATAACTTTACCGCACGCAATACAACTAACTTCCTGAATGATAAGCTGACACTGGATATCGGTGCGCAATATATCATACAGAATAATACCAATATGGTATCTCAGGGACAATATTACAATCCCCTACCCGCTTTGTATCTGTTTCCACGCGGAGATAATTTTGATGAAATCCGCCTGTACGAACGTTACGATACAAATTACGGATTTATGAAACAATACTGGCCTTATGGCGACGGCGGACTGTCTTTGCAGAATCCTTACTGGACTCAAAACCGCATCAGACGTACCTCTGACAAAAAACGCTATATGCTGAATGCCTCTCTGAAATGGAAAGTTACAGACTGGTTAAATATCACCGGACGTGTCAATTTGGACAACTCGGATTATCGTAACAAAACAGAAAAATACGCTTCAACACTTGCCACTTTCTGCTCTGTCAATGGTGGTTTTGAAGATGCTATGCGTCAGGAACGTTCTTTATATACCGATTTAATGGCTACTGTTGATAAAACATTCGGAGATTTCCGTCTGAATACCAATATAGGTATGTCACTTTATCACACTTCCATGCAGACAATCGGCTTTGCTGGTGACCTGATTATACCTAACTTCTTTGCACTGAATAATATTAATTACGCTGCAAACTATAAACCACTACCGGACGGATACGATGACGAAGTACAAAGTATATTCGCTAATGTCGAATTAGGATGGAGAAGTCAACTTTACCTCACGTTGACCGGACGTAATGACTGGGATTCCAAACTGGCTTTCTCCAATCAGTCTTCATATTTCTACCCTTCTGTCGGCTTATCGGCTGTACTGACGGAAATGTTCGCTCTGCCTAAAATCATATCTTATGCAAAAGTACGTGGTTCTTACACAGTTGTAGCCTCTTCTTTCGACCGCTACCTGACTAACCCGGGATATGAATATAACAGCCAGACTCACAACTGGGCAAACCCGACAGTTTACCCGATGGACAATCTGAAACCGGAGAAAACCAAATCATGGGAAATCGGTCTGAACTTGAAGTTCTGGGAAAACCGCTTCAATCTGGACGCAACCTATTATCGTTCCAATACTTTAAACCAGACATTTAAAGTAGATATTCCCTCTTCCTCCGGATATAATAAGGCAATCGTTCAGACTGGTAATGTACAAAACCAAGGAATCGAACTGGCGCTCGGCTTCACCGATGAATGGGCAGGATTCAGATGGGCATCAAATGCTACTTTCACTCTGAACCGCAACAAGGTAAAACGTCTGGCAGGCGGTAGCACCAACCCTGTAACGGGCGAACTGATCGATATGCCAAACATGCCTGTAGGATGGCTTGGTAAAGAGAATGTAGCTCCCCGAGTAATCTTGACAGAAGGAGGTACAATGACCGACATATACGTGTACAATGAATTAACCAAAGATAATAACGGAAATATAAAAGTGGATGCTCAGACCGGAGGACTTAGTATGCATACGGCAGAGACTCCTACCAAAGTCGGAAATTTGAACGCCAACTATAATTTAGGCTGGACCAACAATTTCACTTACAAAGGAATCAATCTGGGAGTCGTACTTTCCGCACGTGTAGGTGGTCTGGCATACTCAGCCACGCAAGGTGTTCTGGACTACTATGGCGTATCAAGTATCACGGCAAATGCACGTGACAATAAAGGTGTACCAATGAATAACGGAAAAGTAGATACACAGAAATACTATCAGACCATCGGTACCGGTGAAGGCGGTTACGGAAGATACTATTTATACAGTGCCACCAATGTCCGTCTTCAGGAACTCAGTCTTAGCTATACACTTCCCAAGAAATGGCTGAACAATGTAGCCAATGTAACCTTCGGGCTTGTAGGACGCAACCTGTGGATGATCTATTGCAAAGCACCGTTTGACCCTGAATTGTCTGCTTCTACATCCAGTAATTACTATATGAATGTGGACTACTTCATGCAACCGAGCATGCGCAATATAGGATTTAATGTAAAAGTACAATTCTAAATTAATGAGAAAATTATTATGAAGAAATATCTAAGAAATATAACAGTCGGTACTGCTTTGGTATTAGTTGCCGGGAGTTGTACCGGTAATTTTGAAGAATACAACACCAATCAATTCCAGATTCATGAAGCTGACCCTTCTACTTTGATGAAGTCAATGATTGAGACGATCGTAAACATTCAACAGAATGACTCGCAGATGATGGATCAGATGGTCGGTCAGTTAGGAGGCTATCTGACATGTGCGAATGTATGGAGCGGCACTAACTTCGGCACATTCAATCAAAGTGATGCCTGGAATGCAGGTCCCTGGAATACTAATTTCGAGAAAATATACGGTAATTTCTTCCAGATACAGGAAGCAACTAATGAAAGCGGGCACTATTATGCTTTTGCACGTATGATACGGGCCATAACCATGCTGCGTGTTGCCGATTGTTACGGTCCGATGCCCTACAGTCAAGTGAAAAAAGGTAACTTCTATGTAGCTTATGACACAGAAGAACAAGTCTATAAGAATATAATGGAAGATTTTGCAAGCGCTGCCAACGTACTCTATAACTATTACAAAGATACCAATGGTAACGCACCGCTCGCCAGCAACGACCCTATATTCAGCGGCAATTATGCCAACTGGGCAAGACTCGCAAATTCCATGCGACTGAGGGTGGCTATCCGCATCAGTACAGCATATCCGGAGATGGCAAAAGAAAATGCGGAAGCTGCCGCATCTCATGAAGCCGGACTGATCGAAGCAAATAATGACAATGCCATGATGGATTGCGGCTCGCAGACAAACCCTTACCAATTGGCAGCTGTAAGCTGGGGTGATTTGCGTGTCAATGCCAATATCGTTGATTATATGAACGGATACGGTGATCCGCGTATGTCTAAATACTTCAACCATTCAACATTCACTGGTCACACTCAGGAATATGTGGGCATGCGCTCCGGAGAAGATGGTTTTGCCAAAAGTGACGTTGCAGGTTATTCCATACCGGCCATCACAGGAACTTCAAAGCTATTGGTATTCTGCGCTGCTGAAACAGCATTCCTCCGTGCGGAAGGCAAACTGAAGAACTGGTCTGTCGGCAATAAATCGGCTAAAGAGTACTATGAAGAAGGAATCAAACTCTCCATGGAACAGTACGGCACAACAATGCCTGACAATTATCTGACAAATACCGAAAAACCGACAGTATCACATAATAATGATCCCAGAGGCCATGCATATACCATCTCCAACACCGTTGCCGTTGCATGGAATGACAACAATGAAGAAGAAAATCTTCAGCGTATCATTACTCAGAAATGGATAGCCAACTATCCGTTGGGACTGGAAGCATGGGCTGAATATCGCCGTACCGGTTATCCGGAACTCTATCCTTGCATCGACAATCTGTCTCCATCAGGAGTAGACAGCAAGCGTGGTATGCGTCGTCTGAGATTCCCTTACACGGAAGTACAGAACAACCATTCCAATTATCAGCAAGGTGTTTCGTATCTGAAAAATGGTGGTCCGGATAATGAAGCCACAGATTTGTCGTGGGGAAAAACTAATTAATATAACCTCCTAACTAGAATTAATATGAAAAAGAATTATTTACTATATTTTTTATTGTTAGCGTTGAGCACCCCAATATGGGTGAGCTGTAATGACTGGACAGAATCAGAAGCAAAAGATTACTTCGAAGGTCCTTCAGAAGAATACTATGCAGCCCTGCGCGCATATAAAAAGTCTGATCATCCCAAAGCTTTCGGATGGTTCGGCAACTGGACAGGCGAAGGCGCTTCATTAGTAAACAGCATGGCAGGAATCCCGGATAGCGTGGATGTCGTTTCCATCTGGGGGAATTGGTCGAATATTACAGAAGCGCAAAAGAAGGATCTCAAGTTCTGTCAAGAAGTAAAAGGAACTCGCTTCACCATGTGCTTTATCATCACTTCGGTAGGTACACAGATCACTCCACAACATATATATGACAATTGGGAGTCAATGGGATTCGCAAGCCAACAGGAAGCTGTTAATGATTTCTGGGGCTGGCCTTCGGACGAGTCTGATAAAGAAGCCGTCGAAGCATCTATACGCAAATATGCAAATGCTATCGCTGATACGATCAACAAATACGGCTATGACGGATTCGATATCGACTACGAACCAAACTATGGTAATAAAGGTAACATTGTGGACGACGATGACAGAATGTTCATATTCGTAGACGAACTTGGCAAACACTTCGGTCCTAAATCGGGAACCGGCAAGTTATTGATCATTGACGGCGAACCGCAAAGTATAAAGAACAGACCCGATGTAGGCCCTTACTTTGATTACTTTATCATTCAGGCCTATAAACCCGGTAATGACAACAATCTGGACAAACGTCTGATAGACGGTGGTGTAGCAGGTCCGGGACTCGTTCAGACTTACGGTAGCGTAATGTCCGAAGAGCAAATCACAAAGATGACCATCATGACCGAAAACTTTGAGGCTGTAGATGCTGCTATGGATGGCGGATATCCTTATACCGACCGTTATGGCAACAGCATGAAATCTTTGGAAGGAATGGCACGCTGGCAACCGAAAAATGGTTTCCGTAAAGGCGGAGTAGGAAGCTATCATATGGAAGCAGAGTATCCGACAAATCCGGAATACAAGAATCTACGCAAAGCTATCCAGATTATGAATCCTTCTACCAAACCGTTAATTAAATATTAATTCACTATGAAACAGATTAAAAACATAAGAAACTTCTTGTTGATATCGCTTATCGCAGGCGGTACATGGATCGGCTGTGACGATGCGAATTATAGTACATTGGACACGCACGTCTTCTTCGAAGAAGCTTTAACTGCAACAAGCACCAAAGTGACTGTTATGGGCAGCGGTGAAACCAATGTCACACTGAACGCGCATATCAGCAATACACAACAGAAAGACAACAGCTATAGTCTGGCAATAGATCAGGCTGCTCTTGACGCATACAACAAGGCTAATGGTACAAACTACATCGCATTGCCGGAAACCCATTACACCCTTCCGGACAATATTACGATTAAAGCAGGCGCTTATAATGCAGATCCCATTTCCATACATATCAAAGCATTCTCCGAGGAAATGAATGCATCCGGTGAATCATATGCTTTACCCGTACGCCTGGTAGCAAAACAAGGTAGTATTGATGTAATGCCTGTTACCGGTAGCTTGGTGATTCTTGCCAATAGTATCATGGAATTTTCCGCCCCGCAATTTGTTGGAAGTACAGAACTCGTAGCCCAGAAATTCTCTGAAGCTCCTGAAACCTACAACGAGTTTACTGTCGAAGTTCGTTTCCAGGTAAGCAATACTGCCAATCGTAACCGTGCAGTATTCAGCACATCCGGCAGCGACGGCAAGAGCTTGTTATTGCGTTTCGAAGATCCGCAAAGCGACAATAGTGACCACAAAGCTCACTCATTAGTTCAGATTCAGACTCATGAAACCTATCTGAATCCGACCTACTCTTTCGAACCTAATAAGTGGCAACATCTTGCTGTGACATACAACGGTTCTAAATATCGTATCTATATTAACGGTAAAGACGGAGGTTCAAAAGACGTTGCCGGCGGGCCTTGTATATTTGGTAATATGAGTTGGTTCAGTGGCGGTAGCTGGTGGAGCGGATGTAAAATCTTGGTAAGTGAAGCCCGTATCTGGTCTGTATGCCGGTCGGAAATTCAGATTCAGAACAACATGACTATCACAAGTCCAAAATCTCCGGGATTAGAAGCTTATTGGAGATTCAATGAAGGTAAAGGTAATGTATTTGAAGATGCTACCGGTAAAGGGCATACTATTACCACAACAGTCACTCCTGTGTGGATAGATAAGATTCTGTCTACAGATGAAGCTACTCCATGGAAATAAAATGATGGTACAATTTTAATATAGTTACTATGAATAAAGTATTTCAATCAATAATCATTACACTCATGAGTGCAATGATCCCTTTCTTCTCATCTTGCAGCGATGATGATTCGGTCAACGAATGGGATATGAGCTATGTTTCTTTATTGCCGGCAGATTATTTGAGACCGACTCCTTCGTTTACACTAAAGCATGTGGAAGAAGAAGGTATTGAAGGCAGTGTTGAGTTTCAGTTTATGGCTACAACACAAAAAGCTGTTGCCCAGGATATAAATGTAAATATTGACGCTACCTGTGATGGAATCTCAGCAGATAAGATCAACTTAACTTCCAAAACAGCCGTAATAAAGGCAAATGCTACAGCTTCAGAACCTATTACCTTAAGTATTACGGACTGGGATGAGTTGGAAAGTATCAAAGGAGAGGCAAACTATACTCTGAGAATAAAAATAACAGGTATAGAATCAACAGCAACAGATGTTGCCAATGCAGCATACTATCAGGAGATAGTGCTGAAAATCTCTAAAAGCGCTGAAAGGAAAAAGGAGAATGTACTGCTCACCAATGCTAAAGACTGGATCTTCACCTTTATGGAAGGAGTAGAAAATCCTGAATCAAACTCGGTCGCAGGAACAGGAAGCAGTGATGTTGCGACCAACGGAATACCTTTCTGGTTGACTGTTGACCTAAAAACAGTGAAAACTCTGACAGGCATTCAAACCAGACATTGGGGAGCTGGATATGCTCCTACGAAAGTCGAGATATTCACATCTGAAGATGGCGAAAAATGGGTATCCATCGGTCAATGGACTACAAAGGGAGGAACTCAGACTATCACATTTGAAGAAAGTGTCAAAACACGCTATCTGAAGTATCAGATGATCACTGTTCCCGGTCGTGTAGATATTACAAGATTCTATATATATTCTTGGGAATAAGTGTATGGAATAAGTTTTCCATCAATAAAATACCGGACAAGAGCAGACTTACAAGAAAAATGTATAAGTTTGCTCTTGTTTTTATATAGAGCTACAATCCACCTTTAGCAAACATAAATTAGATAAAATGAAAAAACATCATCTATTAGGAGTCATTCTTTTATGCAGTGGACTATTTTCCTGTTCTTCAGGAGTTATTCAGCAGGCAAACTACGAAGTTATTCCTCTGCCTCAGGAAATCAAAATTACGACCGGAAACTTTGTACTAAATGACCGTACTTCCATCGTCTATCCGAAAGATAACAAGGAAATGCAGCAAAATGCAAATCTGTTGGCGGAATACATTCATCAGATGTCCGGCAAAAAGCTGAAAGTCACTGACGAGCCAGTCACTTCAAACGCAATAATCTTAGCAACAGGTCTGAATGCAGACAATGCCGAAGCATATCAACTAAAAGTAACCCAAGACAACGTAACCATCACAGGTACTTCAGAAGCAGGAACTTTTTATGGCATACAGACTTTACGGAAGTCACTCCCAATTACAAACAAAGGAGACATAAGCCTTCCTGCTGCCGAAATTAACGACTATCCACGTTTCTCCTATCGCGGAGTACATTTAGATGTTTCACGCCATTTCTTCCCGGCCGACTCTGTCAAACACTTTATTGATATGATGGCTTTACACAATATCAACCGTCTTCATTGGCATCTGACCGATGATCAGGGATGGAGAATTGAAATCAAAAAACGTCCGGAGTTGACCACTATCGGTTCCAAACGCTCGGAGACAGTCATCGGACATAATTCCGGAGAATATGACGGCATTCCCTATAGTGGTTTTTATACACAGGATGAAGCTAGGGAGATTGTAAAATATGCAAAGGAACGCCATATCACAGTAATACCGGAAATTGACCTTCCGGGACATATGCAGGCTGCGCTTGCTGCTTACCCCGAATTGGGTTGCACGGGCGGCCTCTATGAAGTATGGAAAATGTGGGGAGTATCAGAAGATGTGCTCTGTGCAGGAAATGACAAGACACTGACATTTATAGAAGATGTCCTGAATGAAATTGTAGATATTTTCCCATCCGAATATATTCATGTCGGTGGTGATGAATGCCCGAAGGTACGTTGGAAGAAATGCCCGAAATGTCAGGCACGTATCAAGGAACTGGGGCTAAAAGCCGATAAAGGTCACACAGCCGAACAAAGACTTCAGAGTTATATCATAAATTATGCGGAACAGTTTCTTAACGGCAAAGGACGTCAGATCATTGGCTGGGAAGAAATACTGGAAGGAGGACTGGCACCCAATGCCACTGTCATGTCATGGAGGGGCATAGAAGGAGGAATTGAAGCAGTGAAGCATAAACACGACGCAATCATGACACCCAGTTCATTCCTGTACTTCGATTACTATCAGACCATGGATACAGACAATGAACCGCCTGCTATCGGAGGGTATGTACCTTTAGAAAAGGTATATAGCTACGAACCGGTTCCTCAGATACTCACTCCTGAAGAAGCTAAGCATATCGTGGGCGTACAAGCCAATTTATGGACGGAATATATCCCTACTTATAGTCAGGTAGAATATATGGAACTACCCCGTATGGCCGCATTATCAGAAATACAGTGGACTATGCCGAAGAAAAAAGAATATGCGGATTTCCTGAAACGATTGCCCGGACTGATCGCTGTCTATGACATCAATCAATATAACTATGCCAAACATATCTTCCAGGTAAAGTCCCAATATATCCCTGATACCGAAGCCAACGTATTGAATGTTGTCTTATCTACTATTGATAATACTCCGGTCTACTATACACTCGATGGCAGTGAACCTACAGCCAGTTCCAATATATACACGGACACGCTGAAAATCGGTCAAAGCTGCACACTGAAAGCAATCACTATCCGTCCCAATGGCAGTAGTGCTGTGTTGAAAGAGGATATCAAATTCAACAAAGCCACCATGAAGCCGATCACCATGCAGCAGCCCATCAATGAAAAGTATAAATTCGAAGGAAAGAATACACTCATTGACGGACTGGCAGGAAGCAGAAATTACCGTACCGGACGATGGATTGCCTTCTATCAGAACGACCTTGAAGCAGTGATTGACCTGCAACAGGAGACTCCGATAAGCAAAGCATGGGTACGCACCTACGTAGAAATAGGAGAAGAAATTCTTGATTTACGCGAACTTTCCGTAGCCGTATCAAACGATGGGAAAGAGTATAAAGAAGTAAAATCCGAAGTTTACCCCGCCGTCAGTAAGGAAGATAAGAATGGCATCTATACCCATGAACTTTCTTTCGATACAGTGCAGGCACGTTATGTAAAAATAGCAGCCCGTCCGGAATATAACATACCGGCATGGCATTGGGGTAAAGGAAGACCGGCATTTATATTCGTAGATGAAATAGGGCTGGAATAAAACTTAAAAAGGTATGTCGCCCAGCGACATACCTTTTTTTAACATTCTCTTTATCCTCTTTATTTTTTAGACAATCGAATAATCCGTCCTTCCTTCTTATAGCTGAAGTGATTTGTATGCATCAATACATTCAATATTTCGTCCGGAAGATTATCAGTAGAGAATTCACCGGTGAACCGTTCGGTCTTCAGACTTTCGTCATCATACACAAACTTCAAGTCATACAGTTTCTCCATAATATTTGTAATCTCCAGCAATGAATGTTGCTTAAATTTCAATTTTCCGTTAATCCACAGAAGAACTTCGGTCGGCTCGGCATATTCTATTAATTCAGCCTGATAGGTCGTTGTATTAATGTTCAACGTTTGTCCCGGTTTCAGCAGATAGCCATTATTGACGGTTCGCGGAGATTCCATTCGTACAGAACCTTGTAACAGAGTGGTCACTACCCTGTCCTCTTCTTCACGTGCCCGTACATTAAACTTTGTACCCAATACACAAGTCTTAATATGCTTCGTATTTACAATGAATGGAGCATGCTTGTCACGAGCCACTTCAAAGTAAGCCTCACCCGACAAATCAATCTGACGATCCGTACTCCAGAAAGAGTTACGGTAAATAAGCTTCGTAGATGCATTCAGCCAAACCTTACTACCGTCCGGAAGCACTGTTTGCGCTCTCTGTCCACCGGTAGTCATCACTGTATAATCAGAAAGTTTATTGGAAAGCAATCCCCACGCAATTCCGCCTGCGAAAACAAGACCTGCCAGAAAAGCGGCTGCCGCGGACGCATAACGTCCCCATCGAACCGATATACTTCTTCGCTTGGCTTTTTTCTCCTTTTCACGTACGAGCGACTTAAACTTCGTCAGTGACGCTTCTGTGTCTACAGCATCCATCACTGCCATACGGTCGCCTACAAAAAGGGTATAATATAGCTGCTCTAGTATTTGTCGGTTTTCCGGTGCTTCTTCACACCATAGTTCTACCTGCTGACATTCTTCGTCATTGCATCCTCCCCTCAGGTAGTTCATCAAGATAGATTCATCCATGTTCAATCATCCTTTTACTATAAAAAAATATAATACCTCTGTTATTAATACAGTTGGCAGCGCAAATATACTAAACTAAAAAAGAAAAAAATATTTTCTCCCGTTTTATTTCGTTTTTTTCATTGCTTTCATTATTTTTGCTCTGCATAAAAAATAATGAAGAATGCAACAACCTCCTATATACCTAGATATTAACAATAATAAATCTATCATCAATGCCTTGAAAGCAGGCGAAGAATATGTATTCGACGCTGTCTACAGGCATTATTTCCGTAGATTGTGCGCCTTTTGTTCGCAATATGTCAGCGAGCAGGAGGAGATTGAGGAGATTGTACAGGACACGATGATGTGGTTATGGGAAAACCGCTGTAACCTTATGGAAGAGCTTACATTGAAAACGCTTCTCTTTACTATTGTCAAAA
This sequence comes from Bacteroides sp. MSK.20.82, assembly GCF_019052485.1. Lineage (NCBI taxonomy): Bacteria > Pseudomonadati > Bacteroidota > Bacteroidia > Bacteroidales > Bacteroidaceae > Bacteroides > Bacteroides sp. MSK.20.82. The sequence continues at coordinate 169,680 of NZ_JAHQUN010000011.1, read as the reverse complement.
ACAAAGCTCTGAACCGTATTTCCCATTTCGAGATCAGACGAAAAGTACATCAGGAGATTACAGAAAAATTCGAGAAAGAATTCGACAATCCTGACTTTTATCTGGAAAATGAGTTGTTCCGCCTTTATGAGAATGCTCTGAAACAGCTTCCCAAAGATTATCGGGAAGCATACGAAATGAATCGTAATCACCGGATGACCCATAAAGAAATTGCAGAAAAGCTGAACGTCTCTCCCCAAACCGTTAACTATCGTATCGGACAGGCTTTAAAGCTATTACGCATTGCCCTAAAAGACTATTTGCCTTTATTTATTCTTTATTTCGGGCTTGACATATTCAAACAATCATGAAACAATTCATATCAAAAGCATGAGTGAACTCCTAGTCTATAAAGCCTCGGCAGGTTCAGGCAAAACCTTTACCCTTGCAGTGGAATACATAAAGTTGCTGGTACTGAATCCACGTGCCTACCGACAGATTCTCGCTGTTACCTTTACCAATAAGGCAACAGCAGAAATGAAGGAACGTATTCTCAGTCAGCTATACGGCATTCAGATCGGTGACAAAGATTCCGAGGCCTACCTGAACCGCATCAAAGAAGAAACAAAGAGGACAGAACAGGAAATACGGGAAGCCGCAGGAATCGCCCTCGGATATATGCTGCACGACTACAGTCGTTTCCGTGTAGAAACCATCGATTCTTTTTTCCAGTCCGTCATGCGCAATCTGGCTCGTGAGCTGGAACTCAGTCCGAATCTGAATATCGAACTGAACAATGCGGAAGTACTCAGTGATGCGGTGGACAGCATGATTGAGAAACTGGGTCCCACCTCTCCTGTCCTCGCATGGCTGTTAGACTACATCAACGAACGAATAGCTGATGACAAACGCTGGAATGTATCGGATGAAGTCAAAAATTTCGGGCGCAACATCTTCGACGAAGGATATATAGAAAAAGGTGAAGGTCTCCGCCAGCGCCTCCGCAATCCGGATACCATCAAAGAATACCGCAAGCAGCTGAAAGCTTTGGAAACAGAAATCCTGGAGCAAATGAAAGGATTCTATGACCAGTTTGAAGGAGAACTGGAAGGACACGCCCTTACCGCAGATGAACTAAAAAACGGTTCACGGGGAATCGGCAGCTATTTCCGTAAGCTGAACAATGGCATTCTAAGTAATGACATCCGCAATGCCACTGTAGAGAAATGCCTGGAAGATGCCAAACACTGGGCTACTAAAACATCTCCACGGTTTGCCGATATTATTGATCTTGCGAAATCCAGCCTGATGCAGATACTGGAGGATGCGGAGAAGCTGCGTTCTAAAAACAATCTCCTGCTAAATAGTTGCCGGCTTTCCCTGCAGCATCTCAACAAGGTACAGCTTCTCGCCAATATCGACGAAGAAGTGCGACAGCTGAACCATGACAACAACCGGTTCCTTTTATCAGATACCAATGCCCTGCTCCATCAACTGGTTAAGGACGGAGATTCCTCTTTCGTGTTCGAAAAGATAGGAACCAACATCCGCAATGTCATGATCGACGAGTTTCAAGACACCAGCCGGATGCAATGGGGAAATTTCAAACTGCTCCTGCTCGAAGGGCTTTCACAAGGAGCAGACAGCCTGATAGTAGGAGACGTCAAACAGTCCATCTACCGCTGGCGAAACGGTGACTGGGGAATCCTTAACGGTCTGAACGACCGCATCGAGCATTTCCCCATCAAGGTAAAGACCTTAGCCACCAACCGGAGAAGTGAGACCAATATCATCCGGTTCAACAACCAAATATTCACTGCTGCCGTAAATTACCTGAACGAAGTATACAAAAAACAGTTGGGCAAAGATTGCGATGATCTTCAGAAAGCCTATGCCGATGTGGTACAGGAATCTCCGCGAAGTGTACAGAAAGGATATGTCAAAGCCACTTTTCTGGAACCGGACGAAGCGCATGACTATACAGACCAGACGCTGATAAGTCTCGGTGAAGAAGTAGAGCATCTGCTTTCTTCCGGTGTACGGCTGAATGACATAGCTATCCTTGTACGCAAGAACAAAAGTATTCCCCGCATCGCGGACTACTTCGACAAAGAGTTACATTATAAAATTGTATCAGACGAAGCCTTCCGCCTCGATGCCTCTCTTGCCATCTGCATGATGATAGACGCACTGCGATTTCTATCCGACGAGAGCAATAAAATTGCACGGGCCCAACTGGCAATAGCCTATCAGAACGAAGTTCTGCAAAAGAATCTGGACTGGAACACCCTTCTGCTCCTTCCGATAGAAAACTATCTGCCGCCCGCATTTCTTGAAAAGCAGAAAGAACTCCGTCTTATGCCTCTCTACGAATTGCTGGAAGAACTATTCAGCATCTTCGAAATGAGTCACATTGAAGAACAGGATGCCTATCTGTTTGCCTTCTTCGATGCCGTAACGGATTATTTGCAAAGTAACTCCTCGGAGCTCGACGGTTTTATCCGCTACTGGGATGAGACGCTGTGCAGCAAAACCATTCCCAGCGGTGAAGTGGAAGGTATCCGAATCTTCTCCATCCACAAATCCAAAGGATTGGAATTTCATACAGTACTCCTTCCCTTCTGCGACTGGAAACTGGAGAATGAAACGAATAACCAACTGGTATGGTGTGCCCCTCAGGAAGCTCCGTTCAATGCCATGGATATCCTTCCCATCAATTACTCGACACAAATGGCCGAATCCATCTATGGGAACGATTATCTGCTGGAACGTCTTCAACTGTGGGTGGACAATCTCAACCTGCTTTATGTAGCCTTCACCCGTGCCGGAAAGAATCTGATCATCTGGAGCAAGAAAGGACAAAAAGGAACTATGTCCGAACTGTTGGCCAATACACTGCCTGTAGTTGCCCTCAAAGAAGGCCTCGACTGGGAGGAAGATTGCTATGAACAAGGAGAACTCTGTCCTTCGGAAGAAGAAAAAGCAAAAACTTCGACCAATAAACTGACTCAGAAGCCGGATAAGTTGCCTGTCCACATGGAGTCCATGCGTCATGAGATTGAATTCCGTCAATCCAACCGCTCCGCCGATTTCATTCAGGGGATCGAGGAAGAAGAATCGGATGACCGTTTCATTCATCGCGGACGTATGCTGCACACGCTATTTTCTGCCATAGAAACAGCAGAAGATATTGATCCGGCTATTGAGCGCCTCATTTTCGAAGGGGTCATCGCCAGCAGCGAAAAGGCCGAAGAAATACGGGAAGTAGCCCGAAAAGCATTCTCCTCCCCGGAGATTCAAGACTGGTATTCGGGGGAATGGACCCTGTTCAACGAATGTGCCATCATTTACAAAGAAAAAGGGGTGTTGCAAACCCGACGTCCCGACCGTGTAATGATGAAAGACGGTCAAGTAGTTGTAGTTGACTTCAAATTCGGTAAAGAGAACCTCCAATATAACAAACAGGTAAAAGGATATATGCAACTGCTTACTAAGATGGGATATAAAAATATCACCGGCTACCTGTGGTACGTAGATGAAGAGCTAATTGTAAAAGTGAAATAATGAAAGCCGCACCGCTCATAGGAATTAGCCGCCATCGGCTCAGTACTGATGGAGAGGGAGTCACTACTCTAGTGGCCTTCCATGGTTGCCCGCTGCGCTGCAAATATTGCCTCAATCCGCAATCTCTACACTCAGAAGATATATGGAAGCACTATGACTGCGGGCAGCTTTATGAGGAAGTCAAACAGGATGAGTTATATTTTCTCGCTACTCACGGAGGCATTACATTCGGAGGCGGAGAACCTTGTTTACAGAGCGATTTCATTGATGAATTCCGTCAACTCTGTGGACAGGAATGGCAGCTTTCCGTAGAAACGTCACTCAATGTAGCACAAGAGAATATAGAGAAACTAGTACCTGTTGTTGATTCTTATATCATCGATATCAAAGACATTAATAATGCCATATACCAAAAGTACACCGGAAAAGACAATGAAAAAGTCCTGCATAATCTTCAATATTTGATTGATCACGGAAAAAACGAACAAATCATTGTTCGTACCCCCGTCATTCCCGCATACAATACAGAGAACGACGTCGATTATAGCATCCGTTTACTGAAAGAAATGGGAATCACCCAATTCGATCGGTTTACTTATAAAACACCTAATAATTGTCAGCCATGAAACGAGGAAAACAAACCTGCAGGATATTGAAGGATATCCGCAGACAAATAGCAGAAGCTAATGATATTGAGTTTATTACTTCCGAGTGTCAATATCAAGGTGACTGTCTAGGCACTTGTCCCAAGTGCGAAGCCGAAGTACATTATCTGGAACAACAGCTGGAACGTAAACGGATGGCTGGAAAAGCCATAACTATATTAGGTATATCTGCCGGACTGGTAGCAATGGCACCAATGACTTCATGTAGTAGTTCTCCTAATAAAGGGACTAGTCAGGAAACTATCAGTGACTCTACCAATGCAAGTGTAATGTTTGGAGAAGTATGCCCGACTCCTGTAGAGGATACTATACCTATGGTAGAGAAAGATACAGTAAACAAACAAGAATTACCTGAACTACCCCAAGACATGGGATTAATTGAGATTACCCCTATATCAGGCGAAATAATAACAGTAAAAGACTCGCTTACTGAAAAAGACTCGCTTACCGACGTATTAGAAGTAGCTGCTGTCATGCCCGAATTTCCGGGAGGAGCACAAGAACTAATGAAATTCATTAGTGCAAACATAGAATATCCCGAAATAGCCCAAGGAGACATGGGACAAGGTCGCGTCATCGTTCGATTTATCGTTGACAAAGAAGGGAATATTATTCAACCTAAAGTGGTACGTAGTGTAGATCCATATTTAGATAAAGAAGCATTACGTATTGTCGGTCTTATGCCTAAATGGAAACCGGGAGAACTGGATGACGGAACGAAAGTTGCCGTCCGCTTCACAATCCCTGTAATGTTCAGGCAACAATAAACAAATATCTAAGATAGAAAAAACTTATAACTGATATGCAATCATTTCTCCAACTAGTCGCTCATGATTTATATACCAAGATAGGAAACGATCTGTCCCGTACAGTACTCGTCTTCCCTAACAAGCGTGCCAACTTATTCTTCAACGAATATCTGGCAGGAGAATCCGACCAACCGATCTGGTCTCCTGCCGCAATGAGTATCAGCGACCTGTTCCGGAAGTTATCTGTACAGAAAGCGGGTGACCCTATCCGGTTGGTCTGCGAACTATATAAAGTATTCCGTGAAGAAACAGAAAGTCAGGAAACACTGGACGACTTCTATTTTTGGGGCGAGCTGCTCATCAGCGATTTCGACGATGTAGATAAAAACCTGGTAGATGCGGACAAACTCTTCAGTAACTTGCAGGACCTGAAGAATCTGATGGACGATTACGAATTCCTTGATAAAGAGCAGGAAGAAGCAATCCAACAGTTCTTCCAAAACTTCTCTATCGAGCGCCGTACCGTACTCAAAGAGAAGTTTATCTCCCTTTGGGACAAACTGGGTACCATCTACCACCGCTACCGTGAAAACTTAGCGGAACTCGGAATAGCCTACGAAGGAATGCTCTATCGCAATGTAATCGAGCAACTCGATACCACCCGACTGAAATATGACAAATACATCTTTGTCGGCTTCAACGTGCTCAATAAAGTAGAGACCAAATTCTTCCAGCTATTACAAGATGCGGATAAAGCCATGTTCTACTGGGATTACGATCTCTTTTATACCAAGCAAATAGCCAAACACGAAGCCGGAGAATTCATCAACCGTAATCTGAAACGATTCCCGAATGAATTGCCCGAAAGTTGTTTCGACACTCTACGGAAGCCGAAGAACATACGCTATATCTCCGCTTCTACCGAGAACGCGCAAGCCCGCTTTCTTCCGGAATGGGTACAAAGTACTCTTTCCACTGCCAACGAAGAAAAAGAGAACGCCGTAGTCCTCTGCAACGAAGCCCTGCTGCTTCCCGTACTCCACTCCATCCCGCAAGAAGTGAAGAACGTCAACATCACGATGGGTTTCCCGCTTGCACAAACTCCGGTATACAGCTTTATTAATGCCGCTATGGAATTACAAACGAACGGCTACCGTACCGCTACCGGACGTTTCACCTACGAAACCGTATCCGCTATACTGAAGCACCCATATACCCGTCAGCTATCCATCAACGCTGAACCTCTGGAACGGGAACTGACCAAGACTAACCGCTTCTACCCGCTCCCTTCAGAACTGAAAATGGATGATTTCCTAATCAAACTTTTCACTCCCCGAAGCGGCATCAAGGAGCTATGCGACTACCTGACCGAATTAATCAAAGACATCTCCCTTCTCTATCGGGAAGAAAGCGAGTACAACGATATCTTCAACCAACTTTACCGGGAATCCCTCTTCAAGAGCTATACCACCATCAACCGTCTCTATAGCCTGATAGAAACCGGAGAGCTGAATGTACGCACCGACACACTAAGACGCCTGGTCAGCAAAGTGCTGACCGCCTCCAACATTCCTTTCCATGGTGAACCTGCCATTGGTATGCAAGTCATGGGAGTACTGGAAACCCGTAACCTTGACTTTCGCAATATCATCCTTCTCTCTCTCAACGAAGGACAATTGCCTAAATCAGGAGGTGATTCTTCCTTTATTCCCTATAACCTCCGGAAAGCTTTCGGTATGACCACCATCGAACACAAAAATGCGGTCTATGCCTATTATTTCTACCGACTGATACAACGGGCGGAAAACATCACCTTGCTTTACAACACTTCTTCCAATGGGCTGAACCGTGGAGAAGAATCCCGTTTCATGTTACAATTGCTTGTAGAAGGGCCTCACAAGATTACCCGCGAATATCTTGAAGCCGGACAATCTCCTCAAGGTACAACAGATATCAGCATAGAGAAAACTCCGGAAGTATTCGAACGACTTCGCTGCTCTTATGACTGTTCGAATCCCCAATCGTATATACTTTCTCCTTCAGCCCTCAACGCCTATCTCGATTGCCGGCTGAAATTCTATTACCGTTATGTAGCCAGACTAAAAGCACCGGACGAAGTCAGTGCGGAAATCGACTCCGCATTGTTCGGAACCATCTTCCACCTCTCCGCCCAATTAGCTTATACAGACCTGACCGCTAACAGGAAAATAATACAAAAAGAAGAGTTGGAACGCTTGCTGCGCAACGAAGTCAAACTACAAAACTATGTTGACCTCGCTTTCAAGCAAGAGCTTTTCAAGGTTCCGGCAGACGAAAAGCCCGAATATAATGGCGTACAACTCATCAACTCCAAAGTAATCGTCTCCTATCTGAAACAACTGCTGAGGAATGACCTGCAATACGCCCCCTTCGAAATGGTCGCCATGGAAAAACCTGTTGCCGAAAAGATAACGATTCAGACCGGTCAAGGTCCGATCACCCTCCGATTGGGAGGAACCATCGATCGTATGGATGCCAAAGACACCACCCTGCGTATTGTAGACTATAAAACCGGAGGAAGCCCCAAGACGCCTGCCAACATCGAGCAACTGTTTACTCCGTCGGAAACGCGTCCCAACTATATCTTCCAGACTTTCCTGTATGCTGCCATTATGAGCCGGCAGCAGTCTCTGAAAGTAGCTCCTTCCCTTCTCTACATCCATCGGGCAGCCTCTGAAAGCTATTCGCCCGTCATTGAAATGGGAGAGCCACGCCAACCGAAGATTCCGGTCAACAACTTTGCCTTTTTTGAAGATGAATTCCGAGAACGTCTGCAAAGACTATTAAAAGAAATATTCGATGAGAATGAGCCTTTCACACAGACAGAAGATACAAAGAAATGTGCTTATTGTGATTTTAAAGCCATTTGTAAACGATAAAATGCTGAAAGAATAATTTATAACTATCAAACAAAACCTGTCCTGTTATTCTGAGCTGTCACTACTTCTCTAAAGTAATGTGCTTAGAAAACAGGACAGGTTTTTATCTTATATCGAACTTATATTAGCTTTCCAACAACGGAATCGAGAAACTGAACGTAGAACCTTCTCCTTTCTTCGAAGTGAACCAGAGCTCACCTCCGTTCTTAGTAACAAAGTCCTTACAGAGCAGCAGTCCGAGTCCTGAACCTTCTTCATTATTTGTACCGAAAGTACTGAAATGCGTATCGGTATGCAACAATTTCTTCTGATTTTCTTCATCAATACCACACCCGCTATCCTTCACGCTAACTATCGCCATGCTATCTTCTTCTCTCAGTGATACCAAGACTTCCGATCCCTCGTTACTGAACTTGATTGCATTACTTATCAAGTTACGGATAACTGTCTTAATCATATCAATATCCGCACGTACTTCCATACGATCTTCAGGTATTTCCACAGCAATGTGGATATTCTTCAGCCCGGCTACCATTGTAAAGATCTCGCTCACTCCTTCCACTACTTCTACCATATCGATATTCTGGTAAACAACTTTCAGCTTACCAATCTGACTCTTCGTCCACTTCAATAAGTTGTCGAGTAAGGAAAATACATCCTCTGTTGTCTGATTGGCCATTGTCAGCAGTTCATACATTTCAGAGCCGATAGTTTCACTCGGTAAGTTCAGAATCAGCATATTGAGCACCATCTTAATAGAGCCCATAGGCGAACGCAGGTCGTGTGCAATCACAGAGTAGAGTTTATCACGTCCTATGATAGTCTTGCGCAACTCTTCTGTTTGTGCTATGATAATTCGTTTGGCTGCCACCAACGAGATCTGATGCGTTACACGAATAATCAGTTCCTCTTTATTAAACGGTTTGGAAATAAAATCGTTACCGCCCACCTGAAATCCTTTCACGATATCCGCCGTACTATTCAAAGCAGTAAGAAAGATCACTGGAATTTCGCTCATTTCTTCATCGGCCTTCATTTGCTGGGCTACTTCGAAACCGCTGATATCCGGCATCATCACATCCAGCAACACAAGATCAGGTTTTTCTTTCTTCACCTGCTCCAAAGCCTGAGTTCCATTGCCTGCTGTTACAATATTGAACTTCTCATTGGTCAGAAGCACCTTCAGCAGAAGGACATTTGAAATTACGTCGTCCACAATAAGGACCTTATATTCGGAAGGATTAATTTCCACATTCATATCATTCTATTTTTTATGTTACATCAGACATTTTTAAAATACTCAATCATACGCTTCAGCCCATCTTCCAGCTCGACGGTAGGCTGCCATCCCAGTTTCTCTTTTGCCAGTTTTATATCCGGCTGACGCTGTTTCGGATCATCGGTCGGCAGAGGTTTAAAAACTATCTTCGAAGTAGAGCCAGTCATCCGGATCACTCTTTCCGCCAATTCAAGAACCGGAAACTCATTCGGATTTCCAATATTTATCGGACCCGTAAAGTCATCCTCCGTATCCATCATCCGCACCATTCCTTCTATCAGGTCATCGATATACTGAAAACTGCGTGTCTGTTTCCCATCACCATATATCGTGATATCTTCATTATTCAGCGCCTGTATGATAAAGTTTGAGACCACACGACCATCATTAGGAAGCATTCTCGGACCATAAGTATTAAAGATACGAATGATCTTGATGCGAGTCTGATTCTGGCGGTAGTAATCCATAAACAAGGTTTCAGCACATCTCTTTCCTTCATCATAACATGAGCGATAACCTACCGGATTCACATTTCCCCAATAGCTTTCCGGCTGAGGATGAATAATTGGATCACCATACACTTCGCTAGTGGAGGCTTGCAGTATTTTGGCATCCAGTCTCATCGCCAGTCCGAGCATATTGATAGCCCCCATCACAGATGTTTTGGCAGTTTGAATCGGATCATGTTGGTAATGAATGGGTGACGCCGGACAAGCCAGATTGTAAATTTCATCCACTTCGGCAGAATAAGGATAAGTAACGTCGTGTCTTACAACTTCAAAATGATGGTTTCCCATCAAATGCTTTATATTGTCCTTAGAACCTGTAAAGAAGTTATCCAAACATATAACGTCGTGTCCTTCATTTACAAGTCGAGTACAAAGATGCGAGCCTATAAATCCAGCCCCGCCACTTACCAATATTCTTTTCATCTTCTAATTTTAACTATTGTTTTTCAGAGAAGAGAACTTCCCCGTCTTGTTTATAGAGGCAAATGTAAACGATTTGCTCATAATATACAATTTTAAAGGTGGATATTTTTTAAGAAAAGCAAAAATAAAATAGTTTCAGTTTCCGAAACAACTTTCCTGTGTCAAGTGTTATTAATAGAAACAAACCACTAATTCAATAGGATTATGATAATGAATGAACTTAATACAAACCTGATAGAAGCGGCCAAAGAAAAGTTCCCTGCAAAAGGACAATTGGCAAATATATTAATGGATACCCTTTATATGGGCAAGGAAGCTATCTACCGGAGGCTGCGTGGCGAAGTCCCCTTTACATTTCAGGAAGCAGCCATTATTTCAAAAGAACTGGGGATATCCCTGGACAGAATTGCCGGAGTTAGCTTCAGCAACAATGCAATGTTCGATATCAATGTAGTAGATCATGGCAACCCCTTCGAAACTTACTATGATTTCCTCAACAAGCACGTCAAGTTATTCCATACGCTGCGGGAAGATCCGAATGCCTCATTAGGTACAGCCTCCAATGTAATTCCGCAGACACTATATCTGAAGCACGAACTTCTGGCCAAGTTCCGTTTCTTCAAGTGGATGTATCAGAATGAACATATTAAGTGCAAACATTTCGAAGAACTGGAGATTCCTCAAAAGATAATCAATGTCCAGCAAGATTTTGCGAAACTTTCGCATCATATTCATTCTACCGATTACATTTGGGACAGCATGGTTTTTCTTCATCTTATCAATGATATACAGTATTTTTCCGACATACATCTCATTTCAGACGAAATGAAGCAAAATCTGAAAGAAGAATTGCTGATACTTACAGATGAGTTGGAAAGGCTTGCTATAAAAGGAAAGACAGACTTTGGTAATGATGTGCATATTTATGTGTCACAAATCAACTTCGAGGCGACTTACAGTTATCTCGAGACAAGTACACTACAACTTAGTCTGATACGTGTTTATTCCATTAATTCACTCACTACACAGGACGTTCAGATGTTTCAAAGTCTGAAAGAATGGATTCAGTCATTAAAGAAATTCTCTACACTCATCTCAGAAAGTGGTGAGATGCAACGCATCCAATTCTTTAATCAACAGCGCGAAATCATTGATGCTCTATAGAGTTCTTCCTAATTTCGATAATCGAAACTAACTGAATTTTATAATTCCAAATCATGAAAGTAGACAAGCTTATTGCCTACTTTTTTCCATTATACGTTCTTTTTCTATCTCTATTCTATCAAATGAGAAAAAGCTCTTACTCTTCAGAACTGTTTTCCCACACAAAACTCTCGTTTACATGCCGTAATTTTGCATAGAATGTATCACATAAAGTATTAACGTATATAAAAGAGAACAAACAATGAAAAATGGTATTGTAAACGAGTTGATTACTGCAATGAAAGAACGGATCCCCAAAGGACAAAATCTTGCCAATTCTCTGGCAGACATTTTGTATATGGGTAAAGAAGCCGTCTATCGCAGACTACGGGGTGAAGTAGCTTTTACTATCGACGAAGTAGCCCTTCTGTCTAAAAAACTGGGGATTTCTATTGATCAGATTATAGGTAACCACCTTTCCAATAGAGTTACTTTTGATATGAACCTGCTGCATTCGCCCAACACTTTAGAAAGTTATTATGAGATTATCAGCCGTTATCAGCAGATATTCGATTATGTGAAAGGAGACGATACGACGGAAGTATATACAGCTTCCAATCTTCTTCCCTTCACTCTTTATTCATCTTACGAATACATGTCTAAGTTCCGCCTTTGCCGATGGATTTATCAGAACGGGCAAATGAAAACACCGAACTCACTGGCAGAGATGCAGGTAGAAGACAGAATCGTGAAAGCGCATAATAAGCTGAGTGAAAGTGTAAAGCAATGTCGGAAGACCTATTTTATCTGGGATAGCAACATCTTTCTTTCCTTTGTCAAAGAGATCAAGTATTTCGCAAGTCTGAATCTGATTACGGAAGACGACGTGGCACACCTGAAAGATGAACTCTACCAATTGCTTTCAGTCATGGAGACACTATCTGTTAAGGGAGAATTCAGTGAGGGGCGAAAAGTCTCTTTCTATCTCTCAAACATTGATTTCGAAGCGACTTACACCTACATAGAGAAACAAGACTACCAAGTCAGTTTGCTCCGGGTGTATTCCATCAATTCGATGGATTCGCAAAGTCCGCAAATCTGTCAGATACAGCGGAACTGGATTCAATCATTGAAACGACATTCCACACTAATTTCAGAAAGTGGAGAAGCCCAGCGTATCGAGTTCCTGCAAAAGCAACGTACAGTGATTGATACTCTCTAAAGTACAAACAGCCCGGATCATTATCGACCCGGGCTGTTCTCCCTTCAGGATATTACTATTTATCCTGTCCCACTAATAATAGTTCCCCACTATTCTTAGATCATTCTATTGATTCTCTTCCTGAATGCGATGCACCCATCCATTGACAACAATCTGTACAGCAAGCCATGATTCAGACAAGAAAAAGATTATATGATAGTTGCTCCGTCGATCCAGATATTCTTGTGTGCTCAGATTTTTACCCTCCGCATTGGTCATAGCAAGATAATCAATCAGATTTATATCGAACACTCTCTTTCCGGATGCTTTTTCAGTAAGCACCAAACGAGTTTTCCGGTCTTCCATCAGTCTCATTGTATTCATGTCTACATAGGCAGTCGCAGGATCCTTCTGTTCCATATAGTAAGGTCGGAAACTCAACACATCATCATCCAGTAATGAATTATCATGTCCCAGATGTCCATTAGATTCTATAATCTCATAGTCATAGTCATTCATATCCAGTGTCCAGCTGCCTGTATAAGACTGGAAGCCAAATCGTACGATTTTTGTATCTCTGATCAGATTTATCGTCTCAGTCTGGTGGACGGTCCCATCGAAGTTGACATTGATGACTTCACCATACCAGAGCGTTTCCATCCTTTTATTGATGATGAGAGAGGCTTCACGTTTTAGTTTCAATTTTAAATCCGTAAGAGTAGAGACACCAGGTGTCAATGAAGTGATATCATATGAATCACGTGCACCGGCCCATGCCATAAACTGATATTGTCCGACAGGAAGTTCAACTTCCATCAGATAATTGCCGGTAGACAATGCACTTCCCTCTTCAGCTTGTTTAAACAGATATTTCCCATTCTTATCAAATACATAAAGTTCTACTTTATCTACCTGAGCATGAAACGCATCCGCAAACTCCATGTTATAGTCATACTTGAACTTCACTGACAAGCGGCATTCCGGCAGGTCTTCATTAAAGCTGTCGCATGAAGCTACTATCCCGGAACTCATCAACAGAATACCTAAGGCAACGTAACATATAAGGCTTTTTAGATTCATATTTTCCTTTTTTTCAATTATATATAGAGGAAAAGAAATAATCTCTTTTCTCGTTATTTCCTAATTCAGAGGATAGAATACTTTATTGATTCCATCAAAAGTAATATCCCGAAATTTTAAAAAGTTTTCGGCAACTTTGAAAATATTGGGAGTAAAGTTGTGGGAGAGTTTCTCCCACAACTTTTATTTGAAAAATCTATTTCTATTACTAATTCCGAATTACATAATTTCCTCTTGAGTATACCAAGTCCAAGGATTAGGTATAATTTCAATAGACAACCAGCCTTCGTCACTCTCATCCGGCGTTCCTTCGTCCGGATCCGGAATAGCCGGATATCCTGGATTGTTAAACTTCTTAACATTGATATCGTAAACAGAGTTACGAACAACTCCAAATTCACCTAATTCATTTGTTACAGCACTGGTATCATCATGTTTGATCATAATTTTGTAGTAACTTACAGCACCTACATAATAAGTAAGACCTGTTACAGTTATAGCTCTGTCTTTAGCTGCAACATTTCCTACATTAGCTTTTGTTGCTTTAAAATCGTCAACAAGACTGGTAATAGCTGCAGCATCAGCTGTAGCAGGAAGGCTAATTTCACCTACACCAACAGCAGCTAAATATCTATTATACGCAGTAGTACGAGCAGTCGGGAAGGTAGTAGGCTCTTTATCAGCATATTTAGCTTTCAATTCTGCCTCAATCCACTCCATTAATGTAGCAAAAGTATAGAAGCCACCATTGATTAACATCCAGTCACCGACAAGCTTTGGATCTGCTTCCTGAGCTGTAGATGGATTATTATTATTTGGCGCAGGTCTGCCATATTCAGACGGAATGAATTTAGCCTTCAATAGTACATGTGTAGTATAAGCATGTACATTATGAGTTGCAGTCTGCGTATTTTCAAGACAATATTCAGCAACTTTATTCACCGTAGTTGTAGGATCATTCCAAGTTGAAGGAGCTGAAGTACTGGTATAAGCATTATAGTCAGCCAAAGCTTGAGTACTATAGTTAGGGTCAACTCTGTATGAACCGATCTTATACTGGTCAAACGGAGTAATACATGTACCACGAGCACCTAAAGGTTTATTAGCAGGAGTCTCATTCCAAGTCAACGTTCTCTTAGATACAGGGAAGAATGTCTTGTTAGTAGCATTCAACACCCATCCCGCATCCGAAATAGTTGCCTTTGCATCAGAATCAGCAGTAACATATACACGAACTTTTGATACAACACGGTCAATTCTGATAGATATTGGATTATTAGTAGCTGCTGTCTCAGTTGCATAAAGAGCCAAATCGACAGGAGCACCAAATGTTCCTGAAGCTTCATCTTCATCTGAAGGTTCTAACGAACCTTTGGCGTTAGACATCATAAATTTACCAGCAGTTGTCATAGAAGCCGAAGTATCGTCAAGAGCTGCATTTACTGTTGCATAAGTCGTTCCAACAGGCCATTTTTGATCTGTCTCACTAGCAGTCTTTGCTTCAAATTTAGGAGATGGATTCGCAATAATCAATATTCGTTTCGAAGTTGCAGGGACTTTAAAAGCCTTACCTGCAGCCCCACTAGGAATACCATTGGCATCAAGACCAGCTTCGTCATTATCCAATGTCAAGTCAGCAGTTACAGTTGCAGCATCCTCATTCGCATTTGCCGTAAAGAATATGGCACGCACTGTAGTGATTTTTGATTCGTCCTCTGTTGCAGCTTCCTGATTCGGGTTATGCAATCCACGAGTTTGTACCGGAGTCTTTACAGCTAATGCCACCCATGCGTCTCCTGTCGGGTCTGTCACCAATTGATTATCATCACCTGGATTCCCAGTCGGCACTAAATCTTCGTTACTACAAGCAGCAAAAGCCACAGCAGCAAGCGCTAACATAAAAAAATTCTTTTTCTTCATTGTTTTTACAAATTAATAAAAGCGTTTGTAACTAGTTTATTTATCCCTATTTTCTATTTTTTCTATTTCAGCTGCATTCTTTTTTTTCTTAGCCAGTTCCTCCAAATTCTGTCCGGCAGCTTGCAGACCCGATTTGGCTGCGGCTTTCAAATATTCTTCCGCATGTTCATACTCTCCTTTTAATAACATTAATACACCCATAGCATTGCTATACTCAGGCAGCTGCTTATTGACATTTACCATATTCAGATAGCGTTCCGCAGATACCAAGTCATTACGCGAAAGAGCAGCAGCGGCAGCATTAATACTGGCGATCTCATCCTTCGGATACATCCGGACCGCAGTCTCGAACACATCGATGAATTCCTGAGAACCCTTCGGATAGCTGTTGGCAACCATAAACATTTCATTCAGGCTCAGATTCTGAGGACGTGTCTTTATGATCTCTTTCGCTTCGTCCAGATTAAAGTTCTTAATCTCATAATTCACCTTACAAATAGCCACACGAAGACTTGGGAATATATATTTCAACATATATCGATAAGGTACTCCGCCACGAAGCTGCATCAACTTAGCTTCCCTACCTTTTTCAACAGGGATATCATTGATAATATTCAGCGCTTCATCTTTATATTCAAAATCAATCGTATCCAGCGCCTTCACCAGTCCATCCCAGTTTTCACCACCAAAGATGATATAATACTGATTTCTCGAGAAATCGTATCTGGATGCCAGATAATCACGTAGCGCCATCGCACGTCCTTCGGACAGACGTTTGTTATTTGCCAATGATCCTTCAGGTGAAGCATAGCCTACAATATCCAATTTGTTTACCTTGATACTAGGATCAGACTTCAATTCATCAATCATCGCACGGATCTTAGCCAGCTCCTTCGGGTTATTCATATATTCCGGACGAATATTAATCTTGTTCACCTCGAAGTCGAGGAAACATTCCGCCTGTATATCACGGCTCTTCACTTCTTCCGCTTTAGGCTGCAAATAGGCAAAGAAAGGTGTTACCACGTAAGGTACTAATATACGTTCCAGTTCAATATCCCCAAGTGGTTCCACATCCATCAGCTGAATTTCGCCGCAGCCGCATTCGTCGCGCTGTACGTCCACCCGGGCATCGTCCATCCACAATTCGTAAGGCAATATATATCTGTATCGAATCGTATCATTTCTTTTCTTGCTACCCTTTTCCACCACATAAGGTTTTTCGTAGCTATCCTTCTCCTTCGCACTCATCAATGAAAGCCAGCGTTCATACGCCAGGTATTCATTATGTCCCTTGATGGATACTTTCGGAAGATTGTAAGTATGTGCAGGAGCAACCAGTTGCGGAATAAAATCCACTCCGTGTGCCGATTTGACCTTTACATCCTCCAGAACGAAGTCAATATTTATATAAACCGATTTACCGCGCTGTTCCAACTGTACCGGTACTACAGAGATAACCCCGTCATAAGAGCGTGTCTGGGCAACTGCCGAATTTATATTCTGACATAAGATAGCCAATACACACACGATGAATTGTATACTTCTGTTCATCATTCTATTCTACTTTATTTAATTACGTAAATAAGTGACACACTCGCTTTGGTGGGACCGAAATAGTTTTTACTGCTGTCTTTCAGTTTGGTACCACACGCCCTGCACGGATATTTGTCATATACAATATGTGCATACCCCACTCCTACCGATGCTTCGATGCTCCAGCGTTTCTTCAGAATCCATGAATGACCGACGGAAACACCCCCGCCATACAGATATCCCTGATAGCGGCTATTCTGCATATTCTCACTAATAAACGACCAGTCCGGGAACCCACCGACATTGAAGTCCGCATAATGTCCATGCACTCCGATGAACGTACGTCTGAACTTCTCACAAAACCAGTAGCGGACTTCCGGCTGTATTCCCCAATGGCGCAGACGTCTTCCGTTGTCCGGCTTCCAGGGATTATAGCTCACCGGAACGTCCAGCGTCCACTTACGTGCCAGTCCGAATTCCAGTCCGAGATTCATGGTAGTCGTAGCGTCATATAGAAGGTTGCTTTTAAGCGCAACTTTCTGAGCTTTACTCTCGATAAAACATCCGAGCACCAATACTATGAGTATACTAACTTTCTTCATTTATCTTACGTTTATTAATTACCCTTTTGAGTGATATCAATTTTGATACGCTTCACCGTACTTTCACCTGTATATAAACTACCGGGCATAATTGTTGTCAGATACACGATACCGTTTCTCGTTGTTGAAGCCGTATTAGGCATTATTTTAATATAGATATGCCCGTCTTCCACTATGATTTTATCCGTATCATTTCTGTCCACCATCGAAGATGGCAGTAATTTTATCCATTCCTTAGGATTGTCAGTACCATCTTCCACCTCCCCGGTAAGGCAATGATAATCCACCTCACCAGTCGTCGGAAACGGATAACTATTGGCAGGCATGTATTTAAGTATGGTACCGCCGGCATCAATAGCCGCTCTTCGTCTGATATGAACCTGTTTTTCCAAATTTCCAAGTTTTAATGTTATATATGCATTCACTTTATCTCTTCCCTCAAAACTCTGCCCCACTTCACTATACATCAGCCAGCTTTGTATCAATACACTGACCGGAGTGACACGTGGAGAAGTGCTTGCTACTATAGGCAATTTTCCGTCAGCGGGACTGCTTAGCGCAAACGAATTATCAGCTTCGGCCATATTGTCGGTTATTGTACGCGCATCCGGAAAAGCCTTTTCACAATCCGTTATCACTTTAAAAGCCTCATAAGTACTCGCATCATCCGGAGAATAAGCTATAAAGACAGAATTACTCACACCCAGATAATAATCATTGTTAGCTATAATCTCATAAGAATTACTGTCGTCCACTGTAATTTCAAAATCCAGATCCGTATTCGACGGTTTAGAAAGCTTTGCATCCGCTACGGTATCATACCCCCGTCCATGCACTTTCTTTATTGTAAAAGTATACGCATGATTCCGATATATATTCATATAGTTCAGATCCTTATCTACTATCGCCATTTTGTAATAATAGCTTTTGGTTTCATAAATTCCCTGAATGATCAGATATGTACTATAAGTCTGGGTATTGGTTTCATAGATATAAATAGGACTGTTTTCGGTACTTTGTTTATTGGTTATCGTTTCTGCTGACACCAAAGGCAACGAGCATGAAGCATCGTATTGATAATTCGTCAAATTACCAGCATTGCCCATAATAGAAGCAGGGATAAGGTTATGCAACTGCCCCTGTCGCGGAACGTTTGCCACAGCAGACACTCCTTCCAGTTCAAAGTTCGATGCTTCATTAACAACCACGATTTTGGCAACCGCCCGAAGAAGCATCAACGAACTCCCGTCACTCTTTTCTATCTTCGTTGTATTATCCACCTTATCTACTTCCAGCAAATAACTCATCGGTATCGTCTCACCCACACCGCTGAACGGGATGCGGGCAGGAGAAGTACTTGCCGGCTCCGTCAGCAAGTTCGTACATGCAGTAGCCAGGGTAGTTGTTCCCTCAATCAACTTCTCAGTAAGTTGTGACTCATTGAAAACATATCCCGTAGAAGCATTTCCGTAATAAAACTGAGCCATCGGATTAGCTAATATCAGCAACTGGTACTTACTTCCATCAGTCCGCTTAGTTAAAAGGACATATCGCTTTCCTGCAAACTCGAAGGCCTGCACAGCTTCTACAAAAATAGCCCCTGTGCCACTCCCTCTGAACACGAGTACCCAGGGAGTCATTTCGACCGTATTTTCATCCCCTAGTGCCCTGGTCGAAGGCAGGCGGTATGAATTCGCCCGTGCAAAAATCTCAAGCCGCACCTTGTCTTCCGAAATATCTCCCGGATCATCCGGCTCTCCCGTCAACAATGTTTCATGCTCACAGGCGGATATCAGTAAGATGATCACCAGACCAAATATCTTCATTATATATTTCATCATTTTCTTCATCTTTTCACGCAACGTATTGATAATTAACCTCCTGTATCATCGGAATTAATTGTTCGGACAAGGAATAGCGTTCTGAATACACAATATCATTCAGATTATCATAAGCAGTAATATAATTCAATTGGTTTATTACGGGAATATTATACGGTTCATTGGCAAAAAATACAAAATCATACGTTTCCGGATTGACTAGATGTGTACTGCTCTGAACACCTATTCCTCTGATCGAAATAAATGTCCCTTTGGCAGTAGTATTATTAGTGAAAGTATCATCCATACAAGATAATATAGCTACTAATAATAAAAGGTTGAACAACCCAATATTCACTTTAAATCCCTCTAATCTCATTAAACATTCGTATTTACCTGACATTGGTACTCAGTCAAGCCTTAATCTGTAATCAGTCAAAATCTCATAATGCAAATGTCGGGATATTGCATGACTCTGCGAATTTCATTCATTTCTCATACAGACAATGAAAGTTATCTTATATGGCTAATAAAGAGGTCGTCCGAATGGAATATTGCGAAATCTAAAAATAAGGAGTAGTAAAACAGGCATTTTGCACTATTAGAATAAAAAAAAGACAAAAGTTTCAGCATTCGAAACTTTTAGTGTGAATTAATATAAATAAATTCCATAATAAAACAAGCCCCCGGATAATCTCATCCGAGGGCTATGTTATATACTATGATACAGGTGAAAAATCAGAGTGTTTTACGTTCTGTCTCCGTAGGTGCCACCTCATCCGGGATACTGAACTCCCGGTTGGCAAACAAATCCGCCAGTCCCGAAATCTGCTTCAAACGCAGCAGTTCATCCCGATCCATTCCGATATTTTTCATAATCCACTGGTCGGACATGCCGGCTCTGTCCAATTCTGCTACAATGTTACACATCAGCTCAATATTATGCATCCCACGGGCACGGTTGTGCCGGATGGTAGAGCTCATACGATTGGACAAATCCTTATCGATCACCACAATCGGAAGCAATCCGTTCTCACGCTTATAAATCCGTTTCGATGTCTTCAATACCGTATATCGGTGATAACCATCTACGAGGATATAATTATCTTCCTCTTTATTGTAATAACATACACAAGGCATTGTAAAACCGTCTTCCCAGATCGAAAGCTCCAGTAACTTCATTTCGGGAGGAGCTACGACATTCGGGTTATAATCGTTCGCTAATACTTTTTCTACGGGCACTGCTTTCACCTCGTAGACCGGACTTTTATCTACACTCATGATACTATGATTCTATATTGTTCCATAACTTGACTTCTCTTACTCATCTCCTCTTTGGTCGGCGAGAATCCCATGTATTTGCAGGCATGGTCATTCTTGAGGATACAGATACACATACGCTTGTAAGTCGGTATTTCCCTAAATTCCGGAATATCGATATCATCCTGATATTCCATGCGCACCGGCTTCTTGTATGTCTTATAGTTGCTATTGTCCATCACGATAATCGGCACTTTGGCATCAATCAGTTTCTGAATGGTGGAATCACTCAGACAGCCTCCTTTGGTTCGCCAAAAATGTACACTGACAGACAGTTTACGCAGATACCCCTTTCGGGCCCGTTCCGGCAAGGTAGAGAGCAGGAAGTACATAAACTCCCTCCAGGTGTACCCTTCCGGAAGTTTCACCATCTGCCATCCCATAGCGTGCGTGCCTCCATACATACCGGTGAAGTTCACGCCATTCACCCGTCCTATCATCTTCCCCCAGGTGTTAGGGTCAAGCACCCGGTAGAGCGCCAGACTCTCCTGCGCTTCATTGATGAACGGGCTTGCTACCCGTTGACGTTCCAGATTGACTCCGGCACGATAATACAGGTCATACAGTACATTATAGTCCCACTGGAATTTTCCGTTTGCCGTCCACACATCCGTCGTCTTCCAGTCGAAGATGGGATAGGCATTATAGATGTCATTTCCGACCTTTGAAGTCCATCTATACTTATGATACATCTGGAATTTGCGGCTCATATAGATACATCGCCAGCGGTTAAAACTTTCCTGCGTACGGATACCGATCAGACAGCAGGTGCGTACCGCATCCTTTTTCTGATGGAGCCACTGCGCAAAACGCATCTGAAATTCATAATCCCACATGGTCGTATTGTAAAAAGGAAAATCCTCCTTCTTCATGGCCTTCTTAGGCATGGAGCGTACCCAGATATCTTTCTTGTTATCCTCCCAGGGCCGCCAGAAGGACTGGTACATAGATGTACACGTAGATACCCGGAAAGGCACGCACACACGGTATACATCCAGGATGTCCTTGTTCGCCTCCAGTATCCTGTCCACATAGTCGATGGTCATCTTGTATTGAATCTCATAGTCCATGTGAAACACTCCCAAACGTATTTTCAGATTATTCCGCCTGATGTAGTCGATACACATATTCAGCAGAACCCCACTATCCTTTCCTCCCGAGAAAGATACATAAATATTATCAAACTCGTTAAATATTACTTTCAGTCGCTCTTGTGCTAATTCATATACATTTTTTGTTCCTGTGATTGTTTTTTTTCCCATAATTCATCTGTTCATTTTTACATAGCGTGTCCACTTCTTGTCCATAGATGCAAACTCGAATTTCTCAAAAGTTTCCTGATCTTGTATCAGCGTGACAGAGTTAAGCGTCCAACCCGCAGGTATAAATGCCGTGACTACAGAAGATAGCAGAAGCGACAAGATCTCTTTTCGTTTCTCGTCCACCGCAGCTACATAATAATTATTAATGACAGCCTTTTTCCCGCTTTTCTGTTCAACCGGAATAAAGCCTATCACATCTCTGTTATCAATCGCAATGTACCAAACAAAATCTTCGCTTGTCTTGAACGGATAGTTATTATTTGCACGTATTACATCCGGATCCATTACTAGAGGCGCCAAAAGCTGATATAAATGTTTGTCTTTTCCTTTTAATTGTATTACCTGTATCATAGCATTCAAAAATAGACAGACAAAAATAGGTAAAATTTCCTCGTTTCAGCACAAAGCATGCGTAAAAAATTTATTTTTTAGCAATTCCCCCTCTTGTTTCATAATTATTTCCAATTCTCCCACCATCTGATGAGTGCATTAATCCAATCGTATTTTTATGTTCCGACAGCCGATTACTTTATACAAAGCAATATGGTTTCTTCCTTGTCCCTGCAATATTTTCTCAATCCTTCTTTCCCTTTCCAGTAAAGTCTCTTCATTATTTTCCACATGAAACTTTTTATTATACCTATTTCCATTATACTTATAAAAAACAATCCCTTTTTGCTTCCGGAAACGGAAACAAAGACTATTTTTTTCAATTGGGTATAGCCGTAACAGATCGGTAATTCTCTTCACGATTCTATCAAGAAAATTTCGTTACATCACTTGTACCGACCTCAATACAGATCTCAACGATATAGCAGTACGTATGTATCCAACTAACGAAACGGCAAACCTGAATAGCATCAATTATCTGCTGAATGGTATCCAGAAACAGACTTTTCACGACTCAGCACACCATATCTACAGTTGGGAAATTGCCGTTTACGATTCAGTAAAAAAAACCGGAAGAAAATAAAATCGGCGCACTATCTTTGAACCAAAGAAAAGAAAAAGTATAACTCAAAAAGTACAATTATGAAAAAGTTATCAATCTTATCAATGTTGCTATTATTCATTAGCATGGGAAACATTCAGGCACAAACTGTCAAAGAAGAATCCCGCAAACAAAAAAAAGCTGAACAAGAATTACTCGACCAAATGTTTTTCGATGA
The DNA here is from genome assembly GCF_019052485.1 of Bacteroides sp. MSK.20.82. Lineage (NCBI taxonomy): Bacteria > Pseudomonadati > Bacteroidota > Bacteroidia > Bacteroidales > Bacteroidaceae > Bacteroides > Bacteroides sp. MSK.20.82. Next base: position 146,481 of record NZ_JAHQUN010000011.1, on the reverse strand, counting down.
AGCTAAACAAGCTATAGAAATGAAAAACTTCATTTTGGAAGCAGATCATGTTATGTTTAAATATGGTACCACAGCTTTCGTTTCTCCCAACACAAATTTTGTAGCGGTAAAAGGTAATAAAGCTGTGGTTCAGGTAGCCTTCAATATTCCGATCAGCGGTCCCAACGGTCTAGGCGGCATTACTGTCAACGGGAATATATCCAGATATAAGCAGACTACCGACAAAAAAGGTAATATATCCGTTTCGATGAACGTAATGGGAGTCGGAATATCAGCACAGGTGAACATCCGCTTGAATAAAGGAAGTAATAACGCATCGGTAGACATAAGTCCGAACTTCAATTCAAACAACTTTTCATTAACAGGAAGTTTACTCCCAATGGCTAAGGCCAATGTATTCAAAGGCAATTCACTCTAAGGTAGAAAATGTGTGTTTAGTAAATAAACAAGTTAAAATATTTTAGCTGACTATAGGCATTAAATTAAAAACAACTATGGTTTAACACTTAAAAGAAAGAATATGAAAAAGTATCTGTTTATAGGATTAATGGCAGTACTTGCCACTTCGTGTGAAAAAGATCCGGATTTAAGTAAGCTTGACAATAATTTCACAGTTTACACCAATTATGACAGCAAAACTAATTTCAATGATTTCAAAACTTATTGTTTGCCCGATAGTATTCTACTGATAGGACAGGGAATGAAGGCGGAGTTTTGGAAGGATGAGAATGCACAAGAAATTATTAAGCAGGTTGCTGATGAGATGGATACCCGTGGTTATACAAGGGTTAAAGTGATTAAGAATGCTAACATTGGGTTACAGCTCTCTTTCACGCGCCAAACAACCCAAATAATAGGAACCGGCGGATGGTATGGAGGCGGATGGTATAACGGCTGGTGGGGACCCGGTTATTGGGGACCATATTGGAACGACTGGTATTATCCGTATCCTGTAACTTATAGTTATAATACAGGAACATTGATAATGGAAATGGTAAATTTGACAGACCATCCCGAGGATACAAGTCAGAAAGTAAAGTTACCGGTAATCTGGCATTCATACGCAACCGGACTATTATTTGAGAATTCCAAATATAACATGCAACTAACGTTGGATGCGGTCAATCAAGCGTTTGACCAATCTCCTTATATCAAGAAATCCTAAAAAGCAAAATTATGAAAACAATAAAATTTATTCCGAAGAAAAAGTATATTCTGGCATTCATGATATCGGGCCTGTTTTATTTCAGTAGTTATGCACAGGATATCAGCGATAGATTGCATTTTAATGTAGACTGGCAGATGAATGCTCCTCTCAATACGAATTTTGCCGATAAAATCAGTGGTTGGGGTATGAATCTGGAAGGAGGTTATTTCCTTACTCCACACTGGAGTCTGGGGGCTTTCCTTGATTTCCATACAAATCATAAATATGTTCCGCGTCAAACCATAACTGAAGGTACTGCTTCGTTGACTACTGACCGACAAGAGTCGGCTTTCCAGCTACCATTCGGGCTTGCCGCTTCATACCGATTTATCAGCAATGGATGCCTGAAACCTTATGTTGGCACCAAGATAGGAACCATGTATGCCCAAAATACAACATATCTGAATACTATAAGTCTGACAGATAAACCCTGGGGGTTCTATGTCTCTCCAGAAATTGGAGTGAACATTTATCCGTTTTCCCAAAGCCGATTTGGTTTCCATCTGGCTGCATATTATAGTTATGCCACCAACAAAAGCGAGTTGCTGACCGGTTGTCAGGATGGAAATAATAATATTGGATTCCGCTTAGGTGTTTGTTTCTGACATGATCTAGATTCTCTCAAAAAGACAAGAGGAAGTACAAAATGTTATAGTTACTTTTGGCGACCTCTTGTTTTTTTGTTAAATTTGTAATATATAAAGTCTACGTTCAATATGCGGCAAAAGTTCAATTATCTGTTTATTGGTTTGCTATTCTCAGGATTGGCATTTTTCTCATATCTGTTTCTCTTGCTTTATTCCGACTTCACCCCGCAACATCTGGAAGTACTGATTTCTTTCAAGTCATTTATCCTGATACTTGCCGCCTTTAATCTAGTCGGTTTCGGAGTATTAATGATCCACAACTGGCAAAAGCGAAGCTTTCAGTTTCTGGTCAAACGAAAAGAGCGATTGATTATCGATTGCATTCTGACGGCAATTATTCTGTTTTTAATGAATTATCTGGTCTTGTCAATAGTCAAAGCCATATTTGAGGTTCCTGCACCATTTACTCTGAAAGGGTCCGGGCTGAGAATGATAGCCTTAGTCTGGCTGGTAGAAATGGTAATAACCAACCTTACTTTGACTATCAATTTTTACAGGCAGCTAGTTCTTCTGCACGAAAGAACGGAACAAGTCGAAGAGAATTCCATTAAGGCACAGTATGCAGCTTTGCAAAATCAGCTGAATCCTCATTTTCTCTTCAACAGTCTCAATACACTTATATCCGAAATAGAGTATGCTCCCAAAAACGCAATTCTATTTACCCAACGTTTGTCTGATGTATACCGATATATATTACAAAGCCAGCAACAGCGTCTGGTTACTATAGAATCCGAACTCTCTTTCATCGACTCTTATATTTTTCTTCATAAAGTCCGTTTAGGAGACTGCATCCGGATAGAGAATAGAATAGAAGCTGATAATTATGATTTGAAACTCCCCTCATTAACCCTGCAGCTATTGGTAGAAAATGTCATTAAGCATAATATAATTAATATGGATATGCCAATGAATATTTTGATCGATTATGATTCTGAGAATGGAAGAATATTGGTAACCAACAAAATCAGGATAAAGCCCAATGTGGTCAGCACCGGCATGGGATTAAAGAATCTTTCAGCCCGTTACCTCCTGATATGCAATCAGGATATTACCATAGAAAACAATACGAATTATTTTACCGTTAAAATCCCAGTACTGAATGAATAAAATTACAGCAGTCATTATTGAAGACGAAATTCCGGCCGCCCGTCGGTTAAACAATACATTAAATGAGTTACGCCCCGAATGGCAAATTACAGTATTACCCGGTAGTGTAAAGAAGAGTGTAGAATGGTTTGCGGAAAATCCCCATCCGGATCTTGTTTTTCTCGACATACAATTGACAGACGGCATTTCATTCACATTCATCGAACAGGCACAACCAGAAAGTACTATCATTTTCACCACTGCGTATGATGAATATGCCATTCGGGCATTTACAGTCAACAGTATCGATTATTTACTTAAGCCGATTGATAACATCCGACTGGAAGAAGCAATTGTAAAGTTCGAACATCTGACTACCAAATACCTGAATCAGGGGCAAAAGCCAATTGACTTAATGGAAATTTTACAAAACATCACCCAACCGGGAAAGAAATACCGTACCCGTTTCCTAATCTCAGGCGATGACAAACTTTTTACCTTACAAGTGGAAGACATTGCTTATTTTTATTCAGAAAATAAAGTAACCTTTGCCGTAACCAAGCAAAATAGAGAATTTATCATTGACCTTTCTTTGGACAAGCTTATGGAACAACTCGATCCGGATGTTTTTTTCCGAAGCAATCGGCAAACAGTAGTTAGCATCAATGCCATCGTAAAGGTTGAGTCATATTTTCTGGGAAAAGCAATCTTACATGTAAAGCCGCCTTTTAAAGATAAGATAATTGTCAGCCGTGACAAAATAGCTCCTTTAAAACTTTGGCTAAATTATTAAATTTCAGCAGAGTTAATTCTGCATGTCTCAATATTCATATTCCCAATCAATTGCTTTTTCACTCAGTAAGATTAATAAGAAAAGCTCCGATCCCGTTAAGAACCAGAGCTTTTCCTAATTATAAAAATCAAAAGAAGCGGTGCGTACGGGACTCGAACCCGTGACCCCATGCGTGACAGGCATGTATTCTAACCAACTGAACTAACGCACCAAAATTTCCTTTTTAATTCGCATCTCTCTCAATTGCGGATGCAAAGGTAGACATTTTTTTGAAACCTACAATAGCAAGAGTATCTTTTTTCTGAAAAAGTGTGTTTATTAAGAATTATCACGTACATTTGCAAGCATTACTATAAATAGAAAATAGAATGAAAAATACACCAATCGAACGAAATGTGATTGACGAAACGATTAATGAGTTTCAAATTGTCGACTTTTCGAAGGCTACTATCCGTGAAGTGAAAGCGATAGCTTCAAAGGCGGAAGCAGTATCAGGCGTTGAATTTATCAAGATGGAAATGGGTGTTCCGGGACTTCCGGCCTCTGCCGTAGGAGTAAAAGCGGAAATCGAAGCGCTGCAAAACGGAATTGCCAGCCTGTATCCCGATATCAACGGATTGCCGGAACTCAAAAAAGAAGCGTCCGACTTTATCAAAGCATTCATCAATGTAGATTTAAGCCCGGAGGGATGCGTACCCGTTACCGGCTCTATGCAGGGAACATTCGCTTCGTTCCTTACTTGCAGCCAGTGCGATGAAAAGAAAGACACGATCCTGTTTATCGATCCGGGATTTCCCGTACAGAAACAGCAGTTGGTAGTGATGGGACAAAAGTATGAGACATTTGATGTCTACGACTACCGCGGTGACAAGCTGAAAGAAAAGCTGGAAAGCTATCTGAGAAAAGGAAATATATCGGCTATTATCTACTCAAACCCCAATAACCCGAGCTGGATTTGCCTGAAAGACGAAGAGTTGCGCATCATCGGCGAACTTGCCACCCAATATGACGTAATCGTACTGGAAGACCTGGCATACTTTGCAATGGATTTCCGTCAGGATCTGAGCACTCCTTATCAAGCTCCGTTCCAGCCTTCGGTAGCTCACTACACAGATAATTATGTGTTGCTGATTTCCGGTTCCAAAGCCTTCAGCTATGCCGGACAACGTATCGGCGTGAGCTGCATTTCCGATAAGTTGTATCACCGCAGCTATCCCGGACTGACGAAGCGTTATGGCGGGGGAACATTCGGCACGGTCTTCATCCACCGCGTACTCTATGCACTGTCTTCCGGCACAAGCCACTCCGCACAGTATGCGATGGCTGCCATGCTGAAAGCTGCCAATGAAGGTCAATACAACTTCCTCAGCGAAGTGAAGGTATATGGTGACAGAGCGCAGAAGTTAAAAGAGATTTTCCTCCGTCACGGATTCTATCTGGTATATGACAATGACTTGGGCGATCCGATTGCCGACGGATTTTACTTCACCATCGGCTATCCGGGAATGACAAGCGGCGAACTTGCCAAAGAACTGATGTACTATGGAGTGAGCGCCATTTCACTGGTCACCACCGGAAGCCACCAGGAAGGATTACGCGCGTGTACCTCTTTTATTAAAGACCACCAGTACGCACAGCTCGACGAAAGAATGAAGCTGTTTGCCGAACATCACCCGATTGCCTGACAGCCAAATAGCGTATTTATGCCGGAACTGATGTTCATGTCAGATGCGGATATTCATAAAAGCTGCTCTTAAAACAAAAAAAATGGGAAAGTATGGCTATTATTCCATTTCTTTTCTTATATTAGTGGCACGAATATCAATCTGATGGCATGAATATAGACTCTGACATATTTAAAATTCAATCGAATAATGTATTGCCATCACGAGGAAAGATTCTCATCTCCGAACCTTTCCTTCGTGATGCCACATTCGGCAGATCTGTAGTTCTGTTGATCGACCATACCGAAGAAGGCAGCATGGGGCTGATTATCAACAAACAACTGCCGATATTTGTCAACGACATTATCAAAGAATTCAAGTATATCGAAAATATACCTTTATACAAAGGCGGACCTATCGCTACAGATACCCTGTTCTACCTTCATACACTGGCAGACATTCCGGGTGCCATACCTATCAGCAAAGGACTGTATCTGAACGGTGACTTTGATGAGATAAAGAAATACATACTGCAAGGAAACAAAGTAGACCGCTACATCCGCTTCTTCCTGGGATACTCCGGCTGGGAAAGCGAACAACTGAGCACCGAACTCAAAGAGAACACATGGCTCGTCTCCAAAGAAGAGAATGCCTATCTGATGAACGGAGACACCAAGGATATGTGGAAACAAGCCTTGGAGAAACTAGGCAGCAAGTATGAAACCTGGTCACGCTTTCCGCAAGTGCCGACTTTCAATTAATGTCTCTTCGGATTCAGATACTGGAAGATAGCAGCATCTTTGTAACATCCACCGACCTGTAACCAATCCTTCAACAGTCCGCATTGGACGAAACCGCAGGAAGTAAACAGTTTCATACAGACTTCATTGTCCGTAGCCACATGGGCATAAAGTTGAGTCAGCGACAAGAAATCGAAAGCATACTCGCACAGCAACTGCAAAGCGTCCGATGCGTAACCTTGCCGGCGATAGTCTTTATGAACAGCTATGCCGACCTCACCACGAGAGTGGAGAGGAACAAAATCCGTGATATCAATCGTCCCCAATATCCGATGATCGGACTTACTCATTATCATCAGGCGCAACTGCTTGTCGGCAAACACATCACACTGGGAACCCTCTATATATTGCCGGAGCACGTAGCGGGAATAAGGAACGGTAAAATTACTGATATCCCACATGGAAGGGTCATTCTCCATCTCATACATCACATCCATATCTTCCGGCTCTACCGCACGAAGATAGATGCGGTCATTACTTAAAAAAGACTGTTTCATACCGGCTTATTCTTTATTAATATGGAGTTCGTTACGAAGTCTTTTCTCACTGGGCAGACAAAAAAGGGAAGCGGTCAGCCCGATCAGCATACAGAGATTTCCGGTGTTGCTAAGAGTCAGATAATAGCATAATACGTTGAGGACGATAGCCACTTCGAGCAATCCGAGGCGTACCATGCTCCACTGCACATAACGCTTCAACGCAAGAGGAATCGTCAGGAGGTCTATCTTCTTTTTCAGTACCAGACTGAACAGTTTCAAAGCAAGCGGCACACACAAGGCGGTCAGCAAGATACCTGCCGTCTCCATATAATAGGTGGCCTGTGGGTTATCGACCAAAGCTCCCACAGGAAGAAGGTCGAACTCCCCTGCCCCAAGCAAAAAGGCGGGAAGCACCCAAAAGAAAACATAACTGATATTCAAATTTCTCACTGCGCGTTTTATCTGTTCTTCCATGTTAGTTACGATATTCGTTCAAATAATAAAGTTAGATTATACGGTTCCGGTAAAAAGAGTCCGGTTGACAATACTGCGTCCCAGAGTGATCTCATCGGCATACTCCAGTTCATCACCAACGGAGATGCCCCGTGCTATTACGCTGAGTTTGACCCCCATCTTCTCCAGTTTACGGTAGATGTAGAAGTTGGTGGTATCTCCTTCCATCGTGGTGCTCAAAGCGAGGATGACTTCCTTGATTCCTCCTTCGGATACCCGCTGTACGAGACTTTCTATTTGCAGGTCGCTCGGTCCTACCCCGTCCATTGGCGAGATCACTCCGCCCAGTACGTGGTAAAGTCCCCGATACTGCTGGGTGGCTTCTACCGCCATCACATCGCGGATATTCTCTACCACACAGACAGTAGAGGCGTCACGCTGCGGATTGGCACAAATCTGACAAGTCTCGGTATCAGATATATTATGACATACTTTACAGTACTTTACTTCACGTTTCAGCGTAATGATGGAGTTGCCGAATGCCTCCACAGTAGCCGTGTCCTGCCGGAGCAGATGTAATACAAGCCGCATTGCCGTCTTGCGCCCGATGCCCGGAAGTTTGGAAAATTCGCCTACTGCCTTTTCGAGCAGTACGGAAGGATATTGTTGGTTCATAGATTACGAATGAAATTCTATCTGTTTCGGGCGCAAAGATACGGATTATTGTTTTTAATACAAAGAAAGTATTACCTTTGCAGCCGATATGATGATATTAGTCATTATTATATGCTATTTTGCGGGCTTGTTGTTAATAGCCCACATTACCGGACATAAAGGCGGATCAAATGCAGCGTTCTTTAAAGGAGAAAACAAATCACCCTGGTATATAGTCTCCTTCGGCATGATTGGCGCTACAATTTCCGGCGTGACTTTCGTATCCGTACCGGGCATGGTTCGCGGAATGGACATGACGTATATGCAGACCGTATTCGGATTCTTCTTCGGCTATATGATCGTAGCACACATATTGCTGCCTCTTTACTACAGGCTGAATCTGACAAGTATCTACGGATACCTCGGTACACGCATCGGCGTGAATGCCTACCGCACCGGCTCTTTCTTCTTCCTGCTCTCCCGTATGCTGGGAACGGCAGCCAAACTGTATCTCGTCTGTCTGATCCTGCATACGCACGTATTTCAGGATATGCACATCCCTTTCTGGGTGATTGCCGTCGGCTCCGTGGCCCTCGTGTGGATATATACCCACAAAAGCGGCATCAAGACAATCGTATGGACGGACACGCTACAAACATTCTGTCTGATCGCAGCCCTGCTATTCATCATCTACTTCACCATACAGAAGCTGGATATAGGCTTTGACGGCATCGTACAGACCATCCGCCACAGCGAACACAGCCGCATCTTCGTATTCGACGACTGGATGTCCCGCCAGAACTTCTTCAAACAGTTCTTCAGCGGCATCTTTATCGTCATCGTCATGACCGGACTCGATCAGGACATGATGCAGAAGAACCTCTCCTGCCGCAATCTGCACGAAGCCCAAAAGAATATGTACTGCTACGGATTCTCATTCATCCCGCTGAATTTCCTGTTCCTGTGCCTGGGCATTCTGCTGATCGCATTAGCGGGACAAATGCAACTGGAACTACCGGCCATGAATGACGATATCCTTCCCATGTTTGCCACACAAGGATATCTGGGACAGTCGGTACTGGTTCTTTTCACCATCGGCATCATCGCCGCAGCTTTCAGCAACTCAGACTCCGCGCTGACCGCCATGACCACCAGCGTATGTATAGACCTGCTGAAGACGGACAAAGACACGGAAGAAACAGCCCGTCGCAAAAGAAAGAAAGTACACCTGTCCCTCTCCATCCTGCTGGCTTTCTTTATCTGCCTGGTGGAGATGCTGAACAACAAAAGCGTGATTGACGCGATCTACATCATCGCCTCCTACACATACGGGCCTTTGCTGGGCATGTTCGCCTTCGGACTGTTCACCCGGCGCCAGACAAAAGACCGGCTGGTCCCGCTCATCGCCATCGCCTCTCCGGTGCTCTGCTACGCTCTGGACTGGTGGATAAACAAAGAAACCGGATATAAATTTGGCTATGAATTGCTAATGTTGAACGGAAGCCTTACCTTTGCGGGGCTCATGCTGCTGTCCGGAAAAGAGAAAACGGCGAAAACGCCTTGAAAACTGGCGTCCGGAGTTTATAATAAAAAGTAGTGGAGTTTATTATAAACGTGACCATAGTTTATTATAAACGATAAGAGAGTTTATTAGAAGCAGAAAAACAAAGAAATAAATGACAATAAAATGGAAATAACGAGTGCAGAATTTGTGATTAGCAACACGGACGTGAAGAAATGTCCGACAGGAGTATTTCCCGAATACGCCTTCATCGGGCGGTCGAATGTAGGAAAGTCGAGCCTTATCAATATGCTGACTGCCCGCAAAGGACTGGCGATGACCTCCGCCACACCGGGAAAGACAATGCTTATCAACCACTTCCTGATCAACCAAAGCTGGTACCTGGTCGATCTTCCCGGATACGGCTACGCCAGACGCGGACAAAAAGGAAAAGACCAGATACGTACCATCATCGAAGACTACATCCTCGAACGGGAACAGATGACCAACCTGTTTGTATTGATAGACAGCCGTCTGGAACCGCAGAAAATAGACCTGGAATTTATGGAATGGCTGGGCGAAAACGGCATCCCTTTCTCCATCATCTTCACCAAAGCAGACAAACTGAAAGGCGGACGTCTGAAAATGAATATCAACAACTACCTGCGTGAACTGAGCAAGGAATGGGAAGAACTTCCCCCGTATTTCGTATCTTCTTCGGAAAACCGTACAGGACGCACGGAAATCCTCGACTACATCGAAAACATCAGTAAAGAAGTCTATAAAAATAAGTAAACGAAAATGAAAAAGAACATTTTATTTATTGCATGGGTTGCATTATTCTCACTCTTTGCAAGCAACAGTCAGGCACAATCATTAAAGGATCTGCTCAACAAAGACAACATCTCCAAAGTAGTAAATGCCATCACCGGAACACCCGAAACGATAGACATGACAGGCACATGGACTTACAGCGGTTCGGCAGTAGAATTTGAATCGGACAATCTGCTGATGAAAGCAGGAGGAGCCGCAGCCGCCACGATGGCAGAAAACAAATTGAACGAGCAATTGAGTAAAGTGGGCATCAAAGAAGGACAAATGAGCTTCACGTTCAACGCCGACAGTACTTTCACCAGCACCGTCGGAAAAAAGAAACTGAACGGCACTTATTCGTACAATGCTTCCACCAAGCAGGTAGACTTAAAGTACTTGAAACTACTGAACCTGCACGCGAAAGTGAACTGCACTTCCAACTCTATGGATTTATTGTTCAACTCCGACAAGCTGCTTAAATTAATGACATTCCTCGGCAGCAAGACAAACAGCACAGCACTGAAAACTGTCAGCTCACTGGCTGAAAACTACGACGGGATGATGCTGGGATTCGGGTTGAAGAAATAGTGTTTTATTTGCAAAACCAAAAGCTCTGAAACGCCTTCTGGCAGGGCTCGAAAACCGAATCCTAACCGAAAGGGAAACCGAACCTTAACCAGTAGAGAAGAGTAGAGTATATAATTCTATTCTAAAGAAATAGAATTACTAAGAAAGAGAAGAAAGAATTTTGCCGCCGCCGATTCACTTTCGGTGTAGAAATGAATCAGACCAGTTCATCTTTGATTCGATGTTCTCTCTGTTCTCTACGTTGTTGAATGCGTTTGTACAACTTAACAATAAATGCTATAAAGTAATTCAACTCATAAAAGGGAGTCATATGATAGAAATCAAGTTTTGTTTTCATAATAGCTGGATTTTATGGGTTTGTTCCAAATATAGTAATTTTTTATGCGATAAACAAAAAATATGAGTATTCATTAGCGTGTTGAAATGAATTAATTTAGCGAACAGAGATCGGCAGTATTCACCTCGGTGCTCACTTCTGCTCGTCTCGGTGCTCAGCGTTTTTCGCCTCGCTGCTTACTCTCATTCAGCTCGGCGCTCAGTGTTCCCCACCTCGGTGGTCAGGATTGCCAAGCCCAAGGACGATGATAAACAGAAGTTATTTTATTCCCTTTTTCGATAAAATTAACTCTGCCGACGGGATAATTTCAGGGAAAAGCGTTACCTTTGGCGTTTGTAATCAATAAAAAGAAGGAAAAATGAAAAAGATACTTTTTTTAATGACCTTGTTAGTGGTAGGAGTAAGTTTCGCTTTTGCCCAGACTAACGCTGATATCAAGTTTGACAAAACAACACACGACTTTGGAAAATTCTCAGAAAACAGTCCGGTAGTAAGCTGCGTATTCACTTTCACTAATATCGGTGATGCTCCTTTAGTAATTCATCAGGCGGTAGCGTCTTGCGGATGCACAGTGCCCGAATATACCAAAGAACCGATCCAGCCGGGAAAGAAAGGTACAATCAAAGTAACTTACAACGGAACAGGTAAATATCCGGGACACTTCAAAAAGTCGATTACCCTGCGTACCAACGCAAAAACCGAAATGGTACGCCTCTATATCGAAGGCGATATGACCCCGAAAGACGAGAAGTAAGAAAAAATAGACATAACGTAAAGGAGAATCTTTCGATTCTCCTTTTTTTTTGTTTACTTTGAAGTCCATTAAGCATAAACTACTAAAAATATAATATGAAACAAGAAGAAGACAAATTCACCGGACTACCCGAGAACGCGTTCAGAGAGTTAAAAGCAGGAGAAGTGTACAATCCCCTGATGAGTCCTTCCAAAAATTATCCGGAAGTAAACTTCTGGTCAGTAACATGGGGTATCGCCATGGCCATCCTTTTCTCGGCAGCCGCCGCCTATCTGGGGCTGAAAGTGGGACAAGTATTCGAAGCCGCTATTCCGATAGCCATCATTGCCGTAGGAGTCTCCGGTGCAGCCAAAAGAAAAAATGCGTTAGGAGAAAATGTAATTATCCAGTCTATCGGAGCGTGTTCCGGTGTAATCGTTGCCGGAGCCATCTTTACCCTCCCCGCCCTTTATATCCTTCAAGTCAAATATCCTGAGATGACAGTCAGCTTTATGCAGGTATTTATCAGCTCGCTGCTGGGTGGCGTACTGGGTATCCTGTTTCTGATTCCTTTCCGCAAATATTTCGTCAGCGATATGCACGGCAAATATCCTTTCCCCGAAGCAACCGCTACCACACAGGTGCTGGTGTCCGGAGAAAAGAGCGGCAGCCAGGCCAAACCGCTGTTGATGGCGGGAATGATCGGTGGATTGTATGACTTCATCGTGGCCACTTTCGGCTGGTGGAACGAGAACTTCACCACCCGCGTATGCGGAGCCGGAGAAATGCTGGCTGAGAAAGCGAAACTGGTATTCAAAGTAAATACGGGAGCTGCCGTACTCGGTCTGGGCTATATCGTCGGACTGAAATATGCTTCCATCATCTGTGCCGGATCACTGGCAGTATGGTGGATCATCATTCCGGGAATGTCCGCCATCTGGGGAGACAGCGTGCTGAACGCATGGAATCCCGAAATCACGTCTACGGTAGGCATGATGAGTCCCGAAGAAATCTTCAAGTATTACGCCAAGAGCATCGGTATCGGCGGTATTGCCATGGCGGGTGTCATCGGTATCATCCGTTCATGGGGAATCATCAAGAGTGCCGTCGGACTGGCTGCCAAAGAAATGGGCGGTAAAGGCAATGTAGAAAAGAATATCGTGCGTACACAGCGTGATCTTTCGATGAAAATCATCGCTATCGGCTCTATCCTTACGCTGATTCTGATCGTGCTGTTCTTCTACTTCGATATCATGCAGGGAAATATCGTCCATACGCTGGTAGCGATTGCGCTGGTAGCAGGCATTTCCTTCCTGTTCACAACGGTAGCTGCCAATGCGATTGCCATTGTAGGCACCAATCCGGTATCGGGAATGACATTGATGACACTGATTCTGGCTTCCGTAGTGATGGTAGCTGTCGGACTGAAAGGTCCTTCGGGCATGGTGGCCGCACTTGTGATGGGTGGCGTAGTATGTACGGCACTGTCTATGGCGGGCGGTTTCATCACCGACTTGAAGATCGGTTACTGGCTGGGTAGTACGCCTGCCAAACAGGAAACATGGAAATTCTTGGGAACCATCGTTTCTGCTGCTACAGTAGGCGGTGTAATGATTATACTGAACAAGACATACGGCTTCACCAGCGGCGCACTGGCTGCACCACAGGCCAATGCGATGGCTGCCGTTATCGAACCGCTGATGAGCGGCGTAGGTGCCCCCTGGCTGCTGTATGGCATCGGTGCAATCCTTGCTATCGTGCTGACATTCTTCAAGATTCCCGCACTGGCCTTTGCGCTGGGTATGTTTATTCCGTTGGAGCTGAATGTGCCGCTGGTAGTAGGCGGTGCCGTCAACTGGTATGTAACAAGCCGCAGCAAGGATACGGCACTCAATACGGAAAGAGGTGAAAAAGGTACGTTGCTGGCATCCGGTTTCATTGCCGGAGGCGCATTGATGGGAGTAGTGAGCGCGGCAATGCGTTTCGGCGGTATCAATCTGGTCAACGAAGCCTGGCTGAACAATACCTGGTCGGAAGTGTTAGCATTAGGAGCTTACGCTTTATTGATCCTCTACTTTATCAAGGCTTCCATGAAAGTAAAATAAGATGAGGAAACTGTTATCTGTTATAGTATCACTTATGACTGCAATGACATTTGCACAACAGCCCGTCGAGCTACCTTTGTGGCCCGACGGTGCTCCCAACTCCAACGGACTGACCGGCGGGGAAAAGGAAGTGTCACCCCACAGAATCAGCAATGTCACCGACCCCACCATAACCGTTTACCGTGCACCGCAGCCGAACGGAATGGCTGTCATCATGTGTCCCGGAGGTGGCTACAGCCGCCTCGCCATGGATCATGAAGGGCACGATATGGCATCCTGGTTCTGCGGACAGGGCATCACTTACGTTGTATTAAAGTACCGGATGCCGAACGGTCATTGCGAAGTCCCTTTGTCGGATGCGGAAAGAGCGATTCGCATCGTACGCGAGCATGCTGGAGAATGGAATATCCATCCCCGCAAAATAGGAATCATGGGAGCATCCGCCGGAGGACATCTCGCCTCTACCCTTGCCACCCATTACAGTGCGGCATCGCGTCCCGACTTTCAGATTCTGCTTTATCCGGTGGTCACCATGACGCAAAGTACTCATGGCGGTTCGAGAAAAGAGCTTCTGGGCGGAAATCCGACCGCAGAACAAGAGGTACTCTTCTCCAACGAACTGCAAGTGACATCCGATACTCCGCAAGCCTTTATCGTCCTGTCTTCTGATGACGGTGCCGTGCCTCCTTCCAACGGAGTGAACTATTATCTCGCTTTACAGAAAAACAATGTTCCCGCATCGCTTCATGTCTACCCTACCGGCGGACATGGCTGGGGATTCCGGGACAACTTCAAGTATAAGCAACAATGGACACAGGAACTCGAAAAGTGGTTGCGTGAGGGTGTCGTATTTCCGAAGGAGACAGCACCGATGTTGAGAATCGGAAAGACGTACCTTGGAACAAAGTATGTAGCCAACACACTGGATCAGGGAACGGAAGAAAAGTTAGTCATCCTGCCCCAAACGGTAGATTGCCTTACTTTCGTCGAATATACGCTGGCTCAGGCGATGGGGTCTTCTTTTGCCGATAATCTGCAAAAGATACGTTATCGGGACGGTGTGATCGACGGATACACTTCGCGGTTGCACTATACCTCCGACTGGATTGAGAACGGTGTCCGCCAAGGATTTCTGGAAGACGTTACTGCACAAAACAGTACGCAGACCACCAAACTGTCTCTCTCTTATATGTCCACCCATCCCCAAAAGTACAGGCAACTGGCGGATTCGCCGGAGAACGTGAAACGGATGGCCGAGCATGAAAAGGCATTGTCCGGGAAAAAGGTACACTGGCTACCTAAAGGAAAACTCCCCGACGCAGGACTTCCGTGGATCATGGACGGTGATATCATCGCCATCACCACGAATCTTCCGGGACTGGATGTAGCTCATGTAGGGATAGCCGAATATATAAACGGAAAATTGCATTTGCTTCACGCCTCTTCTACGCTTGGCAAGGTTGTTGTCAGCGAAGAGCCTCTCAGCCAAATGCTTCGCAATAATAAATCATGGAGCGGCATACGTGTCGTCCGGATGTCTCACCCTTAAAACAAATGATTATGAAACGAGTAAAACATTTACTTCTCGCGTCGTGTCTGTTGCCTACTTTTCTGGGAGCACAGGGAGTGGCAAGCGCCTCTTTTCTGGAGATTACTCCGGATGCCCAATCGGCAGGTATGGCCTGCACAGGACTGGCTATCACTGACAATGGAAGCACGGCTATCTTTCATAACGCTTCCACCATCGCTTTCTCGCAGGATGTAATGGGTGCCAGCTACTCATACGCTGACATAAATAAAGACTTTGGAATGCATAGCGCATCCCTTTTCTACCGCATCGGACGGGAAGGGAAGCACGGATTTAGCGTAGGATTCCGTCACTACAAGGATGCTGATTTTCATTGGCAGGACGGTGCAGAAGATCATGCCCGCGCATGGAACGTGGAAGCCGCATACTTCAGAAATGTAGCCAAGAACCTGTCCCTTTCATTAACACTCAGATATCTGCAGGCAAAAGCCTATAAGGATGCGGACAGCAAAGGATCAGTCTCCGTGGACCTCGGTGCCAGCTACCATCGCAGCATGGGTATTCTGGACGAAATGGCTTCATGGACAATCGGATTTCAAGCCGCCAACCTGGGTAGCAAGCTGGACGGACAGAAACTGCCTGCCCGACTGGGACTGGGTGGTGCCATCGACCTGCCGTTCAGTATGGACAACCGCTTGCAGGTGGCTCTTGACTTCAACTACCTGCTCCCGTCCGAGTACCGCCATCTTCAAGCCGGCATCGGAGCGGAATATAATTTCCTGAAATATGGAATTATCCGCGGAGGATACCACTTCGGGGATAACGACAAAGGAACAGGCAACTACGGTACACTGGGCTGCGGAATCAACTTCTGGCCGATTCGCGCAGATTTCTCTTATGCACTGGCTGATAAAGACTGTTTCATGCATAAGACATGGCAGCTCGGCATTGGAATCGTTTTCTAGGTTTTTCCTTCGGGCAGTCCGCTAAGTTTTATCATTGAGCAGAGTCTGCTGGGTTCTTTCATTGAGCAATCTGCTGATTTTTTTCGTTCAGCAGCCTGTTAAGCTCGCCTTCGAGGCGTTGCTTTACTTCGTCCATAGGCACTTCGTGCTTCAGCTCCTGACGAAGAGAAGTGACGCCTTTATCTATAAAGCCACAAGGATGAATATAGCTGAAATAGCGTAAATCCGTATTCACATTCAGAGCCAGTCCGTGCATGGTGACGTAATGACTGCTCCTCACTCCGATCGCACAAATCTTACGGGCACGGGGCGTACTCCCCTCCAGCCAGACACCTGTTGCTTTTTCAAGCCGTCCCGCTTCAATGCCATAGGAGGCACAGACACGTATCACAGCCTCTTCGAGCAGGTGCACATATTCCTTCAGCCCCAGATGAAACTCTTCCAGATTCAAGATCGGATAACAGACTAGCTGTCCGGGACCATGATACGTGATATCCCCTCCCCGATCTATATGGAAAAGGGTAGCCTGAATGGCTTTCAGCTGATCGTCATTCAACAGCATATTCTTTTCTTTTCCGCTACGTCCCAAAGTATAGACGTGCGGATGTTCGCACATAATAATACGGTTTTCATACGGTTCTCCCTGCGCTTTTGCGCAGACAAGGGTATCAAACCATTCTGTCTGCCGCTGCCATGCCTCGGCGTATGGAATCAAATTCCAGTCTACTAATACAGTTTTCATGAAGACAAAAGTAAGAAATAAAAAGAAAAATCGTACATTTGCGGACCGAATATAACAAGCACTCTAAACCAAAGATAACAAACACTCTTATGAAAATGGAAGTTCCACAAGTAGATTTGCCTCTGGAGGTGTTGGCATGGACTAAAGTAACCGAAGATATTCTGAACATCTACAAACAATCGTGCCGGCTGCAGGCGTGTATTTTCGCCATCTGTACGGAAGGAACCATGAAAGTCTCCATCAATCTGTTGGAATACGAGGTTCACCCGAATGATCTGATTACATTACTTCCCGGAACAATCATACAGTTCCGTGAGAAAGCGGAAAAGGTAAGTCTTTGTTTTGCCGGATTCTCCGCGAAATGTATCGGACATATCAACTTGCTGACCACCATCGGGAACGCTTATCCCAAGCTGATAGAACAGCCGATCATCCCTCTTTCCGAGAATATCGCCGACTATCTGAAGGAATATTTTGCCTTGTTGTCTCATGCCAGTTGTGACGAGTCTTTCAAGATGGACTCCAAATTGGCGGACTTGTCACTCCAGACTATTCTGACAAGTATCCAACTGATGTACCGGAATTATTCGGGAAACAATCATTCGAACCGTAAGAAGGAGATTTGCCGGAAGTTGATTCAACTGATCACTGAACACTACAAAGATCAGCGTTGTGCACAGTTCTATGCCGATCAACTGGGAATCTCTCTGCAACATCTGAGCACCACCGTAAAACAAGTGACGGGGAAAAGTGTATTGGATACTATTGCTTATATTGTCATTATCGACGCCAAAGCGCAGCTAAAGGGGACGGATATGACTATTCAGGAGATAGCTTATTCGCTGAATTTCCCGAATCCCTCTTTCTTCTGCAAGTTCTTCAGACGGCATGTAGGGATGTCGCCGCTGGAATTTAGAAATAGTTGAGTCCGTTACTTCTAAAATCAATGGATCAGTCGGAAATACCGTTTTTGATTCCAGATATACAGATTTGAGCCAACTATCCGCATGGATTCCCCTCTTTCTCGAAGGAGGGGTGACCGTAGGGCGGGGTGGTAGGTAAAACAAGGTTATCTCTAATTTATTGTGAATGAAAGAATTGCGTATTCACCTACCACCTCCCCCTACGGGTACTCCTCCTTCCCGAAGGAGGAGAATGAAGATACTACCGACTTTTTAGCCAGCCCCATAAATCCATAAAAGAACATTAAGCAGGCTCTCTTCTTAAATCTTCCTTCTTCCCAAACTCAACGAATTGAGCACTACACTCACACTGGAGAATGCCATGGCGGCACTTGCCAGCATCGGATTCAGCAACAATCCGTTTATAGGGAACAATACTCCGGCAGCGATAGGAATACCGATCAGATTGTAGATGAATGCCCAGAAAAGGTTCTGATGAATCAGTCGTACAGTCTGCCTGGATAGTTCGAAGGCTTTGGGAAGTAACAGCAAGTCGGATGTCATCAGCGTTACCATAGCGACATCCATAGCAATATCCGTACCCTTTCCCATAGCAATGCTGACGTCAGCCAATGCAAGTGCCTGCGAGTCATTGATACCATCGCCCACCATTGCCACTTTCTTTCCCTGCATTTGCAGTTCACGCACAAATTCGGCTTTGTCGTCCGGCAAGGCATCTGCCACAAACCGCTCGATACCCAGACGGGAAGAGACTGCCAGAGCCGTCCGCTGACCGTCACCGGTAAGCATACAGATATCGATGCCCTGACGTTTCAGTTCTTTCACTGCTTCGGCAGAAGTAGCCTTGATCGGGTCGGAAACGGCAATGATAGCCAAAAGTTCATTCTCACGTCCGAAGTATATGATTCCGTTTCCGTCTGATTCGTAGTGTACCAGCATATCCGCCATGACATCGCTCACTGTAGCGCTGAAATCTTTCAGAAGTTTATGGCTGCCCACCCAGTAAGTCTTGCCTTGATAAGACACCTTTATACCTTTGCCTGTGATGCTCTCAAAACTGCTCAAAGGAGCGGGAGTTATCTTTTCCTCGTCTTGAAGTACGGCGACAATCGCGCCTGCCAACGGGTGTTCCGATTTCAGTTCGGCAGCCAGAAGTACATCTTTGAAGTGTTCTTCCTGCGGCTGTGCCCACAACCATCCGGTAGCGGTAGGATGTCCTTCGGTCAAAGTACCGGTTTTATCCAGTACCACCACATCTACTTTACGCATCTGCTCCAGAGCGACGGCGTCTTTTATCAGAATATGCTGTCCGGCAGCTTTACCGATTCCTACCATCAGCGCAGTAGGTGTAGCAAGTCCCAAAGCACAGGGACAGGCTATGACCAGAACGGATACGGCAGAAAGAATACCATAAGAAATATACTCACTGCCACCGATAGCCACCCACAGCACAAACGTCAGAATGGCAATTCCCAACACGACAGGAACGAAGATGCCTGTAATACGGTCGACGATGCGCTGCACAGGAGCTTTGCTGCCTTGTGCTTCCTGCACCATGTGAATGATGCGTGCCAGCACAGTATCGCTTCCCACCTGAGAAGCACGAATGATGAAGGAACCGCGCTGATTGATTGTTCCGGCAAGGACCTTATCGCCCTTTTTCTTCTCTACCGGAATCGGCTCACCGCTAATCATACTTTCATCCACATACGAATCGCCCTCCGAAAGCTGGCCATCCACGGGAATCTGTTCGCCGGGACGGACTACCACCATATCGCCTACCTGCAACAGGTCTATTTGTATCTCTTCCTCTACCCCACCACGCAATACACGTGCCACTTTGGGCTGCATTCCCATCAGTTTGCGAATGGCATCCGAGGTATTTCCTTTGGCGCGTTCCTCCATCATCTTTCCGGTCAGAACGAAGGCAATGATCACTGCGGAAGCTTCGTAATAGACGTGCGGTTCCAGTCCGCGATCTGTCCAGAACTGCGGAAAGAAGGTGTTGAACAAACTGAAAAGGAAGGCTATCGAGGTACTCAACGCAACCAGCGTATCCATATTGCTACGACCGATCTTCGCCTGTTTCCATGCCCCCGTGAAGAAACTTCCTCCGAAGAGCACCATTACCGGAATAGCAAGCAACATTTGTATCTCGTTAGAGTATGGCATATGCATTAATAACATTGAAAAGATAAGCAACGGCACTACAAATATCCACGCACCGATCACTTTCCGTTTCAGACGAAGGTAGCGCTTATGCTGTTCTTCTTCCCGACGTTCTTCTTTATTCGCTTCTTCTACTATCAGATCATAACCGGCAGCAAGTACCGCTGCACGGATTTCTCCGGGGGTGAGCTTGTCGTCCTCATAAGAAATCGTCAATGTATTTGAAGCAAAGTTGACGGAAGCATCAACGACTCCCGGCAACTTTTTCACTGTCTTTTCTACATTGTTAGCGCATCCCGCACAATGCATATTAAGCACGGGAAACGCATTCTTTGCTATATTACCCATATAATCCTTTACTCTTTAATTAATTAGTATTTATAAAACAAGCAAATACGGGTATTTGTTCGATTACTTCTTATCGGCCTTCTTATCCTCTTTCTTAGATTCTTGTTTGCCATCTTTCTTGCCGTCCTGCTTGGTTTCCTTCACAAACTCGGCCTCATAATTGAACTTTTTGAATCCTGCCTGCAACTTCTTCACATCTGTCTTTTCGGCATCGTAGGTGATGGACACGGTTTTGTTCTTCAGTTCGGTGGAAAGTTCCTTCACGCCTTTCTCGAAGCGCATGTTATTTTTCACTTTCTTCTCGCAGTTCTCGCAGTGCATCTGAGAGACTTTGAATATGACTACACGGATATCCTTTGCCAACACGGCTGCTACGCTCAAAAGAGCCACCACGCAAGTGGCCATCCATCTTTTTGTTCTCATTTTTCTTATTCGTTTAATGGTTATTATTCATTTCTTGCCAGATTGAAACGTATTCCGATATAGGCTTTTGCCCCGTGCACAGGTCCCCATATCATCGTTGAGTCGAAGTTTCCTCCCCACGGGTTTGCTGCGTCAATGATCGGATTCTTCTGTTTGAAGTTTGTCAGGTTCTCCCCTCCTATGTAGACAGACCAGCGGCGGAAATAGCGGGTAATCTGGGCACTCAGTTGCTCGAAGCTGCCATAGCGGCGCTCCCAAGATAGCTGACCGTCTGCCAACTCGTAAGGGGAAGGCATTCTTCCTCCGCCATTGAGCTGGAGCGTAGCATCAAACTGCCATATTCCGAGTGGAGTCTGGTACGAAGCGGTCAGCAGTCCTTTGTATTTGCTGGTCAACGGTTTCTCCATCCGCTGACCTTTGTAGGTGGTCTGAGCATCCGTCAGACGGTAAGCTCCCGTCAAGGTAAATCCTTTAAAAAAAGGATAGCTTGCCTCTACTTGGAATACATGCGAATAGGAACGCCCGTCCAAATTGTAAAAGGCTACTTCGTGAGGATTACTGTCCATATCCACCACGACTTGCTTCAGGAAGTCTGTGTAATAATATTCGGCATTGATATTCAGCGTTTTGCCAAATACAGGTACGTAGGTGGATACACTGGCACCATAGTTCCATGCTTCTTCCATGTCCAGTCCTTTCGCTATTTCGACCTTTCGGCTACTGGAAAGCAGGTAGTTATTTTCTGCCAGTACATGATTCGTACGGTAACCTTTTCCGGCAGAGAGGCGGAAGTGTACGTACTCATTCGGATTGTATTTAAGATGTGCACGGGGAGTCACAAAGAAACCGTGCTCATTGCTATAGTCACCACGCAGACCTGCCATCAGCATCCACTGATCATTCAGATTCAGCGTGTATTGCGCATAGGCTCCGGGAACCGCTTCTTTGGCAAAAGCCTTGATGAGCGGCAATTCCGTTTGATTCTCCAACCGATAATGCTGGTCATAAGCGTCATAGTTGAAACTCAGCCCCGCCGAGAAACTGTTCTGCTTATTAAACTCTGTTTCAAACATCAAAGAGGCATACACATTTGTCTGGTCTACATTGTATAGTTTTCGTCCGTACATGGCATCCTGATTGTGCCAACTGGCAGAAAGAATCAGTGCCAGATTCGTATTCTTCTCCTTATTAAATATATAAGCATTCTTGGTGAAAAATTCGTAACGTTCGGTATCGATTCCTACTTTATAAAGATCACCCGTCTGCATATCCGTATAATGTGCCTGCCCGCTAGTGCGACTTTCGGAAAGAGCCTTGAAGCCTGCCTGAAAGACATAATGATCTCCCATATAGGCCCATCGGTTCCACACGTTATACTGCTCTACTTGGGGGATATCCACGAAGCCGTCATCATTGCCGTCGTGCGCTTTGGTTTCGTTTTCATAATGCGCCAGTAAAGAGGTACTCCAACGTTTTGACAACTTTAAGGTGGCGTCCGCATTCGCCTCATACCGGTTGGTACTGCTTGCGAAAAGATTGGCAGATACCCAATCGGCCTCCGGCAACTGCGGCTTTTTGAACTCTACATTAATCTGTCCCGTGATGGCTTCGTAACCATTCTTCACTGATGAGATTCCTTTGGAAACCTGTATGCTTTGCATCCACGGACCGGGGACATATCCCAGACCATAAGGAGATGCCGCACCGCGATAGTTCGGGATATTCTCCGTGAGCATCTGTACATAAGTTCCGGACAATCCGAGCAGTTTGATCTGCTTGGCTCCCGTTGCCGCATCCGAATAGCTCACGTCCACCGAAGGGTTGGTCACGAAACTTTCTCCCAGATTACAGCAGGCAGCCCTGCTCAATTCGGCACTGCTTATCATCTCTTCGTTCATCACGCTGCTGCGCAACTTCATCGTTCCCATTCTGCGGCTGACTACATTCACTTCGTTCAGTTCTACACCTTCCCGAAGGGTAATATCCAGTTCCTGATTCTTCTTGCTGACATGAACCGTGTCATTCTGAAAGCCGATAAAACTGATTACCAGCATGTGACTCTTCGAAGGTTTGGAGATAGAAAAGCTGCCATCTTCCTTGGTAGTTACACCCTGACCCGTATTCACCCAGAATACATTAGCACCCGGAACAGGCTCTCCGGTATTATCTTTGACTATTCCCCGCACCTGCGCTTGTGTCGTAACTGCAAGTAATGAGAACAGTCCCATTATTATATATTTCATTCTTTCTTGGACTTAGTTTTGCGATACAAAATTAATTCATTTCTCTTGCAACTGAGTTGCATTCATTCTCCTTGTTTTCATACCCTGCAAAGGCTGAAAACAAAGTACAATCGGACAAAAAAGATGAAATAACAGCTAAATCAGAAAAACGGAATGTAACGCCAGCTTCTGCCTCGGACAGGGAGATGGCGGAGAAGGAAGACTGGAAAAGTCCACCGTCCGGTCTATAGAAGTGAAAGCAAATAGCTGACAATACTGTTCACAGAAAAGTGTTATCACCGGAACGGAAACTGTCAGTTCGGAAATATGCTTCATCAAATCGGGCTTATAGATAGTTGCCGTACAGCCCTTTTCTCTACAATCTTTCTTTGAATCGCAAGTATGAGACTTCTTACATTTGGGACAGCCATCGGCACAACAGCCCTGCACAGTCTCACAACGGGAACAGCAATAATGAACAATAGATACTCCCGCCCCTGAATAGATAATCAGGAGAGAAAGGATCACTGCTGTTATGTAGGCTAGTCTCTTCATTTCGGGAGACAAAGATAAGGTATTCCGGCAACAATATCAAATTAAATAATTCTCCATTTTTATTCGTACTACTGATATTATCCGTATATTTGACCACATATTAGTTCTTTTAAATACATCATGTCATGGAATATCATCGTATATCTTTCATCCACAACGATACAGAGTATTCGTTCATTAAAGCTATAAACGGGAACTTAACAGGATACGCTTTAATGTCAGCTTGCCGGATAGAAGTAGTCAATTATATGAAAGAAAATAACTTGAAAGGCAGCTATATACTAACCGGAATGTCAAAGGCTTAATCACATGAAAGCTAAAAGAGAGCAGATATTAATCAGAACTTCCTGGATTAGTACTATTGGTAATGCCATACTTTCCACATCAAAAATCATCGTAGGTTTATGGGCCGGCAGTCTTGCCGTGCTAGGCGACGGTATTGATTCGGCAACGGATGTGATCATCTCCATTGTCATGATTTTCACAGCACGCATTATCAGCCAGCCGCCTTCCAAGAAGTACGTATTCGGCTATGAGAAAGCCGAAGGGATTGCGACTAAAATTCTTTCGCTTGTGATATTCTATGCAGGGGTGCAAATGTTGATATCATCTATCGGAAGTATCTTTTCCGAAGAAGCAAAAGAAATTCCGTCAGCCATTGCCATATACGTCACGATCTTTTCGATTATCGGCAAACTTCTATTGGCTTTATATCAGTACAAACAAGGGAAAAAGATAGATAGCTCCATGCTGACGGCCAATGCCATCAATATGCGCAATGATGTTATCATTTCCTCCGGTGTGCTGCTGGGACTGATATTCACGTTCATATTCAAACTGCCTATACTCGACTCCATCACAGGACTAATCATCAGCCTCTTTATCATAAAATCTTCGATTGGCATTTTCATCGATTCGAATGTGGAATTGATGGATGGCGTCAAAGATGTCAATGTGTACAATAAGATATTCGAAGCAGTAGAAACAGTTCCCGGTGCGAGCAACCCACACCGGGTAAGATCAAGAATGATCGGGAATCTTTATATGATTACCCTCGATATCGAGGTAAATCCGCAGATAACCATCACACAGGCCCATCAGATAGCCGACGCTGTGGAGAAAAGCATAAAAAGCTCTATAGACAATGTCTATGATATCTTAGTACACGTGGAACCTGCCGGCGAATGTCAGACAGACGAGAAATTTGGTATTGACAAGGGTATGGTGAATTGACGGAAGGCATTAAGGAGCAAGTATATGCTCCCCCGAAGCTGTTATGATTACTCCACCACAATCACTGACCACCGTCTCGTGCTTTCCATCCGGAGTGACTATGATGGAACCAGTCTGTATGATATGCTTTCCGTCCATCGTCACACGTATGCGGGCGCTTGTTTCTTCTTTTTCTTTCTTTTCCTTCTTTGCAGATTCCTCCTCTTCCTTATCCTCTATGGCTCTGTTCCGGTCCATACAGCCATTGGTATGATAACTTTTCATCTTAGTCACCCGGTCATCAACGAACCAGATATTAACGACTCCTGCAATACTTGACTCGGAAGTACGAAATTCCAGCATCTCACTCTCTTCGTCAAAACTTCGATAGCTCGGTTTACCCATAATGGCTATTACTTCTTTAGAAGACATCCCACGTTGGATAATACTCAAATTCTCATAAGTAATTCTGCTTGCATAACAACTGCTGAGCAATATCACCAGCAGCAAAGACATAAGGATCTGACTCTTTTTCATAATAGGTGTAGTTTAGTAGTTTTTTTGAATACCCCAAATGTAGTATGAGAAAATTCCCTTCGCAAAGACTTCTTCCTACTTGCAAATAGGAATTTCCCTATCTATGAAAAACGACAGGTATAACCTATGACTACTAACATTTCTTCTCTCAACTATCCTATTGGCTTATCTATCATACCGTCCGCCACAGAGAATCAATGACTGCATACCTTACTGATATCGACCGTAAATTCCTCACCGGCAGGCATGAACTTCCCTTTTCGTTTAAGAAATCCGATCAGTTCATCCACTTCCATATTATCTGCCGAACAAGTATAAAAACGCTGATGTTCGCCAAACTTCTCTACAATTGCAGCCCTCAGAGATGCCTCAGTATAACTATTTCCCTCCATCATGTGAAGGACTTCGTGTGCATGTAACTGTTCCATAATCTATTTTTTCTGCAAAGATAAGTACGGCGTACAGATTAAAACTGTAACATATGATACAGAAGCAAGAAAAAAAGAATCATTAACAATGGCATCCCCTATATACATTGCCGGAGAAAGTAGCTGAATATTTTTCCTTTTTTATTCGCAGTATTCGGTAATTTCATTTATATTTGTCGATAGTGATAGATATGATCAATGTTGAATTTATAGAAAAAACGAGTATGAAAAAACAATATGTCAGTCTGCTTGCGGTTATACTTTCGGTAAGCGGCTTTTTGTTTTCTTGTCATGACAAGATGAACAAAAACACGGGAGCATTACAATTCGATAGTATACAGGTTAACGAGACGGCACACCTCTTTAATGACACCGCCAAACCCGCGTGCAATATTATCATCAACTTCGCCTATCCCGTCAAGTCGTCGGACGAGATGCTGAAAGACAGTCTGAACGCTTACTTCATCTCCGTCTGCTTCGGAGACAAATATATCGGCGAAAAGCCAGAAGCGGTAGTGAAGCAATACGCCAAGAATTACATTGACGAGTATCGCCACGACCAAGAGCCGATGTACGCCGAAGACGAAAAGAATAAAGAAAGCGATGCAGTGGTAGGCGCATGGTACTCCTATTACAAGAGCATCGAAAGCCACGTGCAACTTTATGAGAAAGACCTGCTAGTATATCGCGTTGACTACAACGAATATACCGGAGGCGCACACGGTATGTATATGTCGACTTTCCTGAACATGGATCTCACTCTGATGCGTCCGCTCCGCCTCGATGATATTTTTGTAGGCGACTTCCAGGAAGCCCTGACGGATCTGATCTGGAACCAGCTGATGGCTGACAACAAAGTAACTACTCACGAAGCGCTGGAAGACATGGGATATGCTTCGACCGGAGACATCGCCCCGACAGAGAACTTCTATCTGAGTAAAGAAGGTATCACCTTCTACTATAATATATACGACATCACACCGTACTCGATGGGACCTGTCAAAGTTACCATTCCATACTCTATGATGGAACATCTGCTGGGCAGCAACCCAATTCTTGGAGACCTGAAAGATTAAACAGCTATTAAAAGATTGAACACCAATGAATATCCTGTTGTTATTGCCCCGTGTGATGCAGAAGGATATTCATTTCACTTATAAATCGAAATTCACCATTCAAAATACTTAAAGTGGAAATCATACTGAAATATTTTCCGGATCTGACGGAAGAGCAGCGTAAACAATTCGCCGCTCTATACGACCTCTACATCGACTGGAATGCGAAAATCAACGTTATCTCCCGCAAAGACATCGAAAATCTGTACGAGCATCATGTGCTCCATTCATTAGGCATCGCCAAAGTGATTCAATTCCGTCCCGGAACCAAGGTCATGGATTTGGGTACAGGAGGAGGATTTCCCGGCATTCCGCTCGCCATCCTGTTCCCCGAAACCAAGTTTCATCTGGTAGACAGCATCGGCAAGAAAGTACGTGTGGCGACAGAAGTGGCCAATGCCATCGGACTGAAAAACGTCACTTTCCGTCATGCCCGTGCCGAAGAGGAAAAACAACAGTTCGATTTCGTCGTGAGCCGTGCCGTAATGCCTTTGGCGGATCTGATCAAGATCATCAAAAAGAACATTTCCCCCAAACAGCAGAATGCTTTGCCCAACGGACTGATCTGTCTCAAAGGAGGCGAACTGGAGCATGAAACGATGCCGTTCAAGCATAAAACAGTCATCCACAGCCTGAGCGAAAACTTCGAGGAAGAGTTCTTTGAAACAAAGAAGGTAGTATATTCACAAATATAGGAATCAGGAGTTATCAAAACCATGAAAATAAAGAGATTTGAGTTTAATATGTTTCCCGTAAATTGCTACGTTTTATGGGATGACACAAAAGAGGCGGTTGTCATCGATCCGGGCTGCTTCTACGAAGAGGAAAAACAAGCACTAAAGAAGTTCATCCTCACCAATGAGTTAACAGTGAAACATCTGCTGAATACTCACTTACATCTGGATCACATCTTCGGCAATCCGTTTATGCTGAAAGAGTTCGGTCTGTCGGCAGAAGCCAATAAGGCGGATGAGTTCTGGATCGATGAAGCTCCGAAACAGAGCCGTATGTTCGGCTTCCAATTGCAGGAAGAACCGGTTCCGTTGGGGAAATATCTGCATGACGGAGATATCATCACTTTCGGACACACCAAACTGGAAGCAATCCATGTCCCCGGACATTCGCCCGGTAGCCTGGTGTATTATTGCAAGGAAGAAAACTGCATGTTCTCCGGCGACGTATTGTTTCAAGGCAGCATCGGTCGTGCCGATCTGTCGGGTGGCAACTTCGACGAACTGATCGATCATATTTGCAGCCGTTTATTCGTACTTCCCAACGAGACAGTCGTATACCCCGGACACGGTGCGCCAACGACCATCGGAATGGAGAAGGCAGAGAATCCATTTTTCAGATAAAAAAAAGAATACAAGTAATAGGTAATAAGTAACAGGTAATAATCGTAGCTGCCAGTATATTTATCCGCATGGATATTACTTATTACTTATTATCTATTACTTAAAAACATCCCCCATAAATTATGAAAACAGATTTGTTAGCTAGCCGTCACATCGGCATCAATGAAGAAGACACAGCTGTGATGCTCCGCAAAATAGGCGTAGACTCACTGGATGAACTGATCAACAAAACCATCCCTGCCAACATCCGACTGAAGGAACCGCTGGCACTGGCCAAGCCGTTGACGGAATACGAATTTGGAAAACACATTGCCGACCTGGCAAGTAAAAACAAACTGTATACGACATACATCGGATTGGGGTGGTATAATACGATTACTCCTGCCGTTATCCAACGGAATGTATTCGAAAATCCCGTATGGTATACTTCTTACACGCCTTATCAGACAGAAGTGTCGCAAGGAAGACTGGAAGCGTTGATGAATTTCCAGACTGCCGTCTGTGACCTCACCGCTATGCCGCTCGCCAACTGCTCACTGCTGGATGAAGCGACTGCCGCCGCCGAAGCCGTAACCATGATGTATGCTCTGCGTTCGCGTGCCCAACAGAAAGCAGGTGCCAACATAGTCTTTGTGGACGAAAACATCTTCCCGCAGACCTTGGCAGTAATGACCACACGTGCCATTCCACAAGGCATCGAATTGCGCACAGGCAAATATAAAGAGTTTGAACCCTCACCGGAAATCTTCGCCTGCATCCTGCAATATCCTAACTCCAGCGGTAATGTGGAAGACTATGCCGACTTCACAAAAAAGGCACATGAAGCAGACTGCAAAGTTGCCGTTGCCGCTGACATTCTGAGTCTTGCCCTGCTGACTCCTCCGGGAGAATGGGGAGCGGATATCGTATTCGGTACAACACAACGTCTGGGTACACCAATGTTTTACGGTGGCCCTTCGGCAGCCTACTTCGCTACACGTGACGAGTACAAGCGGAACATGCCGGGACGCATCATCGGATGGTCCAAAGACAAATACGGCAAACTCTGCTACCGAATGGCTTTGCAGACACGCGAACAGCATATCAAACGCGAAAAAGCCACTTCCAATATTTGCACGGCTCAGGCATTACTCGCTACGATGGCAGGTTTCTACGCTGTATATCACGGACAGGAAGGAATCAGAACGATTGCTTCGCGTATTCATAGCATCACTGTCTTCCTCGACAAGCAATTGAAGAAATTCGGATATACGCAAGTCAATGCACAATATTTCGATACGCTACGTTTCGAGTTGCCGGAACACGTTTCGGCGCAGCAGATTCGCACGATCGCACTAAGCAAGGAAGTGAACCTGCGCTATTACGAGAACGGAGACGTAGGTTTCAGCATCGATGAAACGACAGACGTAACAGCTACGAACGTGTTGCTTTCCATCTTCGCCATTGCCGCCGGGAAAGATTATCAGAAGGTAGAGGACGTGCCGGAAAAGAGCAATATTGACAAAGCACTGAAACGCACCACGCCTTTCCTCACGCACGAGGTGTTCTCCAACTATCATACGGAAACGGAAATGATGCGCTACATCAAACGTCTGGATCGGAAGGATATTTCATTGGCCCAGTCCATGATTTCCCTCGGATCGTGTACGATGAAGCTCAACGCAGCCGCTGAAATGCTTCCTTTAAGCCGTCCGGAGTTTATGAGCATGCATCCGTTGGTGCCGGAAGATCAGGCGGAAGGATATCGTGAATTGATCAGCAATTTGAGCGAGGACTTGAAGGTTATTACCGGATTTGCAGGTGTCAGCCTGCAGCCGAACTCGGGTGCTGCGGGAGAATATGCCGGTCTGCGAGTTATCCGTGCGTATCTTGAAAGTATTGGTCAAGGACATCGCAACAAAATATTGATTCCGGCTTCGGCACACGGTACGAATCCTGCATCTGCCATACAAGCCGGATTTGAAACCGTCACCTGCGCTTGCGACGAGCAAGGAAACGTAGATATGGGCGACCTGCGTGCCAAAGCCGAAGAGAACAAGGAAGCACTGGCTGCACTGATGATCACCTATCCGTCAACGCATGGTATCTTCGAGACGGAAATAAAGGAAATCTGTGAAATCATCCACTCTTGTGGCGCACAAGTATATATGGATGGTGCCAACATGAATGCACAGGTAGGATTGACCAATCCGGGATTTATAGGTGCAGACGTTTGTCACTTGAATTTGCACAAGACGTTTGCTTCACCACATGGCGGCGGCGGTCCGGGTGTAGGCCCTATCTGTGTAGCTGAGCATCTGGTTCCATTCTTGCCGGGACATTCGATCTTCGGCAGTACGCAAAATCAGGTTTCCGCAGCTCCGTTCGGCAGTGCGGGTATCTTGCCTATCACATACGGCTACATCCGGATGATGGGTACCGAAGGCTTGACTCAGGCTACTAAAATAGCCATTCTCAATGCCAACTATCTGGCTGCCTGTCTAAAAGATACTTACGGTATTGTTTATCGGGGAGCTACCGGTTTCGTCGGACATGAAATGATTCTGGAATGCCGCAAGGTACATGAAGAAACGGGTATCTCAGAAAATGACATCGCGAAGCGTCTGATGGACTACGGCTATCATGCACCGACTCTCTCCTTCCCTGTTCACGGCACATTGATGATTGAACCTACTGAAAGCGAAAGCCTGGCGGAGTTGAACAACTTTATAGACGTCATGCTGAATATATGGAAAGAAATCCAGGAAGTGAAAAACGAAGAAGCGGATAAGAATGATAATGTATTAGTCAACGCCCCGCATCCGGAATATGAAATTGTGAATGATAACTGGGAACATTCCTACACACGTGAGAAAGCAGCGTATCCGATAGAAAGCGTGCGTGAGAATAAGTTCTGGGTGAATGTGGCTCGCGTAGACAATACGTTGGGAGACCGGAAATTATTGCCGACCCGCTACGGAACGTTCGAATAAGAAGAAGCTTTCAAAGGAAATCCGTACATGAAAAAATAAGCCCGGAGCTCAGCAGATGTGAGCTCCGGGCTTACCTTTGTTAAGCACCGAGCGTATTCCAATAAGCACCGAGCTAAATGAACATAAGAAGCGACTCCGAAACCTTACGGTTATCATGCTGCTCTTCATTCCATTCCATGTTTGTCGAAAACATAGTCTGGTTCTATCTGACAACAGTCACTGTTCCGGCTTTTAGCATTTTCTCCCTTAGTGAGATTTTAGGATCAGCATATCCTAAAGCTACACAGCCATATACTTTATGATTCTCCGGTACACCCAAAGAGCTTATAAATTCACGAACTTCGGGATCATCGCAAGTCGTACCCAACTGATTGATCCAGCAAGATCCGATTCCCAGAGAATGGGCAGCCAAAAACATATTCTCAATCGCGCAGGCACAATCCATGCCGGCCCACCATTGAGTGGGTTCGTTGGACACGATCACCAAAGTCGGGGCATGATAATAACAGCAATACGCCTTGCTATGACCACGTTCCTGTAATTTCGGTTCATCGCTTTTAGCAAAAGCGCCTTTAATCCGTTCATTCAATTCTGCCAGTTTATCTGCATTCTGAATAGCGGTAAAATGCCATGTCTCCAAATGCATCCCACTGGGTGCAAAAGTGGCAGCTTCCAGAATAGCCTGTAAGTCTTCTTCCGAAACTTGCCGGTCAGTATAAGCCCGTACACTACGACGTGCTTTGATATTTTCTAAAACTTCATTCGTTTTCATATACTATATTTACTATACTTACAACTCGTTCACCACTTGCATTTATCGTTTTACCAATCCGATCTTTGCATTCAGTTTGAAGTAATACGTACCGTTCTCTCTTTCCAAAAAGCCGTATTTGTCCTTATCCAGAGAACCTTTCTCCAAACGGGTATTCAGGAACAGGAAGTCCTCCATAACCGGTTTCTCTGACTTGTGATAGCAAAGAACTTCCCCACTCCCATCCATCAACAGGATACCTTCAACAGCCGAATCCTGTCCAGTATATATCTTTGCCGGACGCATACCCAAGGCTAATGCCATCAGGAATTGCTTCACTTTAAACTCATAGAAACCATGTTTGTTTACCAATTCATCTTTTATTTTCAACGGGTTCATCTGTTTGATTACTTCCGTCAGTTCACTGATACGGGTGATGTCGTCCAAGTGCATGATGCGCACCATTTCTGTCAGCACACGAGGAAAGTGTAAGTCAATCATTAAAAGATTGCTACGGAATACCCGATCTGCCACGTCCGAGTATTTGAGTACACCACCCAAGCGCTCAATCAGCAACATTCGTTCTGCTACTTCATTAGGGGCTTCCGGCAACGCATTAATCTTATTCACCGTAGGTGTTGCAAATTTGACTCCGCTCTGTTCCAGTTTCAAGTTAGCCGCACGGCCTCCGTCCAACAGCGGATTCATAGCACCCAATCGCGAACGAACGCTGAACCCGCTCAACGGTGCCTCCGGATGCCAGAAGGCAATATAAAAATCGGTACGATCTTCCGTCTTCGCTTCCAGATCGAAAATTGCGACTTCATCCAAAAACTCTTCCACCCCATCCGGAGAAGCGACTTCATCCTCCGAAGAGGACTTGACAGCCTGCAAAATCAAATCTGCCACAATCCCGAAATCTTCCCGAGGAACGGATTTCTCACTGTTTTCTCCTTTGATGCGGACCATCTCTTTTTCTATATAGTAGCAGCGCGTTCCGTCATGTTCCTCCCGTTGAATCATTGCGATAGGCCAGTTGATCTCTCCTTTCTTCGCTTTAGCCGTTCCCAACGTTACTTTTCCTTCTGTCAGCAGACGGAAGAAAGTATACAGTTCACACCATTCTCTTTTTGTTGCTTCAAATGCCATATATTCTTGTTTTTCTTTATTTTACTCTTCATCAAGAATCCTTGCGGTCTCCACTTTCTCCAATCGTGCACGCAGTTTGGGCATCATGGAACGACGAATACACAACGTCATGCTGCAATCCATATCGTACGATTGGCTGAGAATTTCCGGTTCTTCCTCCTTTACAATACGCATGATATCGTTCATAAAAGGATATTCAAACATTACGGTCACTTCTTCATCTACCGTTTTTTCTATAATGGTAGCGGCAGATATTGCTTCGGCAGCAGCTGCTTTATAAGCTACAATCAGTCCGCTCGTTCCTAACTTGATTCCACCGAAATAACGGACTACAATAATCAGAATATCAGTCAGTTCATTAGAGTTAATTTGCCCGAGAATGGGCTTTCCCGCCGTTCCCGAAGGTTCACCGTTATCATTGGCTCGAAAATCCTTTCGCGCTGCACCTAACATATAAGCATAGCACACGTGCCGTGCATCATAATACTTCTTCTGATACGTTTCAAGATGCGCTTTTATCTCATCAAGGGTACGCACAGGCAAGGCGATGGCAATAAACTTGCTTCGCTTTTCTGTATAAATACCTTCGGAAGGTTCGACGATAGTTTTATAAGTATCTTCAGCAGTCATGCCGCAAAGATACGGCTTTCTTGACGAAATTCCATCTGCTGTTCGAAAATATTAGAGCTTCTCATTGAAACGAGCGCTTCATTTCATGCAATCAAACGGTCGATGGGGTGCAATCAAGCAGTCAATTGGAGGTAGTCGGGTGGTCGTTTTAACGGAATCGGGCGGTCATTTATACAAAAACAAGCGGTCAATCTCTCACAAATGTCCTGTTGATTGTGAGAGATTGACCGCTCTATTTTCTATATAGAATATGTCTTAATCCAACTTATGGATAACCAGTCCTGAACGAAGTTTCGGTTCAAACCAAGTCGTTTTGGGAGGCATAATGTTGCCAGTATCGGCAATATCCATCAATTGCTTCATGGATACGGGATAAAGAGCCAGAGCTACTTTCATTTCTCCACTGTCAACACGCTTCTTCAATTCTCCCAAACCGCGGATACCGCCTACAAAGTCAATACGCTTATCCGAACGGAGGTCTTTAATTCCTAAAATCTCATCTAAAATCAGATTGGAAGAAATAGTAACGTCAAGCACGCCGATAGGATCATTGTCATTGTATGTACCTGCCTTTGCCGTCAGACTATACCACTTGTCGCCAAGATAGAGGGAGAAATTGTGCAAACCGGACGGTTTATAGATATCTGTACCCTTTTCTTCTACAACAAAATTCTTATCCAATGCAGCAAGAAATTGTTCGGGAGTCAGCCCGTTGAGGTCTTTTACTACACGGTTATAGTCGATGATAGTCAATTGATTGGCAGGGAAACATACAGCCATGAAATAGTTATACTCTTCATCGCCACGATGGTTCGCGTTTTGCTTTGCTTTCTCGGCACCTACAAGAGCAGCAGCAGCGGAACGATGATGCCCGTCGGCAATATATAATGCCGGCATTTTAGCAAATTCCGCAGTAATTGCAGCGATATCTTCGTCCTGGTCAACAATCCAGAAAGTATGTCCGAAGCCATCACCCGGAGCGATAAAGTCGTAAACAGGCTTTTCGGCAGTGTATTTCCGAATGATTGTATCCAATTTCGCATTATCGGGATAGGCAAAGAATACAGGTTCGATATTCGCATTGTTCACACGAACGTGCTTCATACGGTCTTCTTCCTTATCACGACGGGTAAGCTCATGCTTCTTGATGATACCGTTCATATAGTCAGGAACATAAGCGCCTACTACCAGTCCATACTGAGTTTTCCCGTTCATGGTCTGGGCATAGATGTAATAGTTTTCCTTTGCATCCTGCACTAACCAGCCTTTATCCTGAAACAGCCGGAAGTTTTCGGCAGCTTTCTCATAAACACGTTCATCGTGTTCATCCGTACCAACAGGAAAGTCAATCTCGGGCTTAATGATATGATAAAGGGATTTTTCATTTCCAGCTGCTTCTGTACGCGCTTCTTCTGAGTTTAATACATCGTAAGGACGGGAAGCAACCTGTTCAACCAGGTCTTGTGGAGGGCGAACGCCTTTAAAAGGTTTGATAATAGCCATAAGTCATGGTATGTTTTAAGATTAGTAGAACAGATACGCCCTCGCAAAAGCCGAGGGCGAAATCTGATAACATATTTCTAAATATACTGCTTAATGACCAGCACCTATCATCAAATAAGTGACTGAGCAACGATAAGCAGTCTTACGATTCATCTCATTATTTGTTTACTCTGAACTTCTCACAGCCGTCTTTCAGGAAACCGACAATCTGTTGAGCAGCAGCAATACCGGCATTGATATTCGCTTCGGCAGTCTGTGCACCCATCTTCTTCGGAGTAGAGAAATAACGTCCTGCGAACTTCTCAGCAAATTCCGCATTAGCAGCAGGCATGATATCTGTCATATACTTGAAGTCAGCACGGTCTTCCATCAATTTGATCAGCTCGGCTTCGTTGATCACTTCCTTACGGGCAGTGTTCACCAGCATAGCGCCTTTCGGCATATCTTTCAGCAGAGCGTAGTTGATAGAGTTCTTCGTTTCAGCAGTTGCCGGGATATGAAGAGACACTACCTGACAAGTCTTGTACAGTTCTTCTGCAGAGTCAAGTGCCTTCACGCCATCTTTTTCGATCACTTCTTTCGGGCAGAAAGCGTCGTAAGCGTACACTTCCATTCCGAAGCCTTTAGCTACACGGGCAACGTTACGACCAACGTTTCCGTATGCATGGATACCCAGTTTCTTGCCCATCAATTCTGTACCGGAAGTACCGTTATAGAAGTTACGAACGGCGTATACCATCATGCCCAAAGCCAGTTCGGCAACAGCATTGGAGTTCTGTCCCGGAGTATTCATCACGCAAACATTGTGAGCGGTAGCGGCAGCCAGGTCTACATTATCGTATCCGGCACCAGCACGAACTACAATCTTCAGTTCTTTAGCAGCATCCAGCACCTCTGCATCAATAATATCACTACGGATAATGATAGCATTAGCATCTTTCACTGCATCCAGCAACTGTGCTTTATCGGTATATTTCTCCAGCAAAGCAAGCTCATATCCGGCTGCTTCGATTTCTTTACGGATACCGTCTACAGCAACTTTGGCAAACGGTTTTTCAGTAGCTACAAGTACTTTCATAATTTATCTGTATCTTTTAAAAAAGATTCACCACAGACTTCACCGGCCTACACACTATATTCAATAAGATTTCAGTGTAAATCCGTGCAATCTGTGGTGACTCTATTTATATTATTAATGAAGTTTTTCAAATTCCTGCATGCAGTCGATCAAAGCTTGTACACTTTCTTTCGGCAGAGCATTGTAGCAAGATGCACGGAAACCACCCACTGAACGATGTCCTTTGATACCTACCATACCTTTTTCTGTAGCGAACTTCATGAAGTCAGCTTCCAGATCCTTGTATTCGGGAGCCATCACGAAACAGATGTTCATGCGTGAACGGTCTTCTTTGGCAGCAGTACCTACGAACAGTTTGTTACGGTCGATTTCAGCGTACAGCATATCAGCCTTTTCGATAGCACGACGTTCCATTTCTTTCACACCACCCTGTGCCTTAATCCAACGCAGGTTCAACAGTGCAGCATAGATAGGCACTACCGGAGGAGTGTTGAACATAGAACCGTTATCGATATGAGTCTGATAGTTTAGCATTGACGGGATGTAACGAGAAACTTTACCTACCGCATCATTCTTCACGATAACGAATGTAACACCGGCAGGAGCCAGATTTTTCTGCGCACCACCATAGATACAGATATATTTGGAAACGTCGATCGGACGAGAGAAAATATCAGAAGACATATCGGCAACCATCGGAACCGGAGAGTTGAGATCTTCTTTTAATTCTGTACCGTAAATCGTGTTATTGGTAGTTATGTGGAAATAATCTGCGTCAGCAGGAATTGTGTAATCTTTCGGGATGTAAGTATATGTAGCTTCAGCGGAAGAAGCAACTTCTACGACTTCACCAAACCCCTTAGCTTCTTTCATCGCTTTCTTTGCCCACACACCTGTATTCAGATAAGCAGCCTTTTTTTCAAGGAAGTTGAAAGGTACCATGCAGAACTCCATACTAGCACCACCACCAAGGAACAGTACCGAATAACCTTCGGGGATATTGAGTAATTCCTTGAATAATGCCTCTGCTTCGTCAACCACAGGTTGGAAGTCTTTGGCACGGTGACTGATTTCCATCAGGGAGAGACCAGAGCCGTTGAAATCTAAAATAGCCTTCGCTGTATCCTCTATCACCTCACGCGGAAGAATGGAAGGTCCTGCATTGAAATTATGCTTTTTCATTTGAAGTTTGTTTTTGGTTTAACATTTCGTTAGTTTATGTCTTTTGACCTTGCGAATTTACGAATTTATTTCCGGTGCACAAATCTTTCCTTATAAAAATACTGTTCTAAAGCAGATTTCTCTTTCTTTTTATTGGTTTATACAAGATATATACACCATATTGTTATCCATACATATCAAGCAAGGGATAAAAGGTGAAAATATAACCTGTGGGAAATAATCGGTTATAGAGTGAAAGGAAAACGGTTATAAAATGAATATTTATTAAGAAAGACAGAGAAAAACGAGGATTTCTCACCCTAACAAGCGACGAGACTAAAATTATAAAAATAAGTCAGAAAGAAAGGAGTCTCCAATACCTTCCTAAAAGAAAAGAAATGGAGACTGTCACAGAAATATTTTTCTACTATCATTTTACTCTGTCATCCGGGGAAGATATCTCCCACTTCAGAAAAGTGATATTATTTGTAATGACAAAGCCGATCATTTCGTCATTGCAGCATCCCAATCACCTATTCGGTTCTTGAAATTCCCCTTTCAGCTTTGAGAACACCTGTTGTTTTTCGGCTCCCTTTATTTAGCTTCCTCAATGATAGTCTTCATTCCTTTGATTTTTTCCCCTTGAATAAGATTCAGGAGTTGCTTCACTTTTGCCCGACGAACGGCAACAAAAGCATAATGCTCTTTCACATCAATCGCACCTACATCTTCACGCGTCAGATTACCTTTCTTATAAAGGAATCCGGCAATGTCCATCCGGCTCAGTTTCTCCTTCTTTCCTTTACCTATATATATAGTAGTCCAGACTGATTTGGGAGGACGCGAAGGATTTTCCGGCAGTTCCATCGTTTCTATATCTTCGGGAATATATTCAGGTAGTTTCTCTTCTGTGTGAAGAATCAGATAAGAAGTACCTGTTGCATCCCAACGTGCCGTACGTCCGTTACGATGTGTAAACGCTTCTTCGTTCACAGGCAGATGATAGTGAATGATGTGCTCTATCTCCGGAATATCAAGTCCACGGGCAGCAAGGTCGGTAGAGATCAGTACATGACAGCTTCCGTTACGGAACTTATACAATGCCCGTTCCCGATCCGGCTGTTCCATACCACCATGAAAACGTTCGGCTGATAGTTTCTTATCTTCGAGCAGCTTATGCACACGATCCACCGCATCCCGATGATTGCAGAAAACAATGCTGGAACTGCTTCCCAATGTACAAAGCAAGTTGTAAAGCGTAGCAATCTTATCTTTGGAAGGAGAAAGCACCTTCATCAGCTTCAACCGGTTTTCCTGTTCTTCGGTTGCCTCCGGAAGAAAATCCAGTTTGACTGTCCGGTTCAGTCCCGTAAACTGAGGAATTTCTTCGGCATCAGTAGCCGACAGCAGCATACGTTTCTTTAATCCCGGAAGCTGGGTAATGATCTCTGCCATCTCATCATGAAAGCCGAACTCCAGCGATTTATCAAACTCATCGATAATCAAAGTCTCGATTGTTTCGGGATCAAAGTTCCCTTTGGACAGATGGTCGGTGATACGTCCCGGAGTACCGATAATGATGGCAGGATGATTTCCTGCAATGCTTTTCTTTTCTTCGGCAATGGGATGCCCGCCGTAGCAGCAACACGTTTTCCAGGAAGTTCCCATGCTCCGGAATACGGTATCTATCTGTAAAGCCAACTCACGGGAAGGCACCAGAATCAGCACCTGCACGCTGTCATCATTCGGTTTTAGGGTAAGCAACAGAGGCAAAAGATAAGCCAATGTCTTGCCCGATCCTGTCGGTGACAACAGGATAACATCTTTCCTGCCCGTGCCCTGTTCGAGCGCAGCTTCCTGCATCGGGTTCAAAGATTCAATCTTCAAATTCTGAAGAGCGGACTGTATTATTTCATTTTTCTCTAACATGGGGACAAAGATACAAAAAGGACGAAAAGATTCGGTAAGATAGTGCATAAAGAAAGCGGGAAATCTGAAAAGCACCATTGTCTTTTACAGATTTCCCGCCAGTTTCTTTATGTTACTCTTCCGGTCCTCTCCGACCGGAAATCAACTTCCGAAGATTATCCTCCAAAGTTATCGAACATCAGGTTCTGAGCCGGAACGCCCAGATCGTCGAGCATCTTCTCTACAGCTTTCGACATCGGACCAGGACCACACATATAGTATTCAATATCTTCAGGTGCTTCGTGGTTCTTCAAGTAAGTTTCATAAATTACGTTGTGTACGAAGCCCGGAGTATATTTCACACCGGCAGCATCAGCAGCAGGATCCGGACGGTCGAGTGCCAGATGGAATGTGAAGTTCGGGAAATCCTTTTCAATTTGCAGGAAGTCTTCCAGATAGAATACTTCGTTCAGCGCACGGGCACCATAGAAGTATGACATCTTGCGGTCGGTCGTATGCAATGTTTTCGTCAAGTGCATGATCTGTGCACGCAACGGAGCCATACCGGCACCACCACCGATCCACATCATTTCCTTGTTAGAGTCGAAAATCGGATGGAAGTCTCCATAAGGCCCACTCATTATTACCTTGTCACCCGGTTTCAGCGTAAAGATATAAGAAGAAGCGATACCCGGCATTACATCCATAAATCCGGGACCTTGTTCTTTCGGCTTGAACGGAGGGGTAGCGATACGTACAGTCAGCATGATACGGTCACCTTCTGCAGGATAGTTGGCCATAGAGTAAGCACGGATTGTTTCCTCTTCATTCTTACATTTCAAGCCCAGCAAACCGAATTTCTCCCATGCAGGCAGATATTCTTCACCGATCAGGCTCTTATCAATGTCCTTATCATAATCCATTGAGAATTTAGGTATCTTGATCTGTGCGTAAGAACCCGGGATAAAGTCCATGTGTTCGCCTTTAGGCAATGCCACGATAAACTCTTTGATAAATGTAGCCACATTCTTGTTGGAGATCACTTCGCACTCCCACTCTTTCACGCCGAGTACAGACTCGTCAATCTTGATAGCCATGTCACTCTTCACTTTCACCTGACAGCCCAGACGCCAGTGGTCTTGTTGCTGTTTACGGCTGAAGTGAGGAACTTCAGAAGGCAGGATTTCGCCACCACCTTCGAGTACCTGACATTTGCACTGTCCGCAAGAACCCTTGCCACCACAAGCGGATGACAGGAATACACCGTTTACGGCCAGCGTATTAAGCAATGTGGAACCGGACTCTACTTCCAGTCCTGTTTCGCCATTGATCGTTAGTTTCACGTTACCTGACGGTACCAGAAATTTCTTGGCAACCAGCAAGATAACAACAAGCAACAGAATAACCACAAGGAATACCCCAATGCTTGATAATATTAAATTCATATCCATTGTCTTATTCCTTTCTTTTTAGATGTTCAAACCAGAGAAACACATAAATGCGATTGCCATCAGACCTACAGTGATAAATGTGATACCCAGACCTTTTAGCGGAGCAGGTACATCAGAGTAAGCCATTTTCTCACGGATAGCAGCCAGACCGACGATAGCCAGCAGCCAGCCGATACCCGAACCGAGTGCGTAAGACAGCGCATCCCATACATCACCGATGTATTTCGGATCGCTTGCACCCAGATTGATGCGTTGTTGCATAAACAAAGAAGCACCCATGATAGCACAGTTAACGGCGATCAACGGCAGAAAGATACCCAGTGAAGCATACAGCGACGGGCTGAAACGTTCTACCACCATCTCCACCAATTGCACGATACCGGCAATAACGGCAATGAAAAGAATAAAACTCAGGAAGCTGAGGTCAACACCTTCAATGATAGCGTTGGCAGCCAGCACCTTGGTTTGCAATAAATAGTTCACCGGAAGCGTAACCAGCAACACGAATGTTACGGCTATACCCAGTCCTACGGCAGTCTTCACATTCTTCGATACAGCCAGATATGAGCACATACCCAAGAAGAACGCGAATATCATGTTGTCCACAAAGATGGAGCGGACGAATAAACTTAATAAATGTTCCATATATTTTAATTAAAAATTAAGAATGAAGAATTTCGAGTTTATGAGTGTTACCTTCATTCATCCTTCTTCACCCTTCATTTATATTAATTACTTTCTTCTTGCAGTTCTTTGTGACGTGCACGCTGATACCAGATGATGCAAGCTACGATAATCAATGCCATCGGCGGCATCAACATCAGACCGTTGTTTACATAACCGATATTCTGGATAGGCTCATAATTCAGGATATTGAAACCAAGCAAAGTTCCCGAACCGAGCAGTTCGCGGAAGAAAGCTACGATTACCAGAATCTTGGCATAACCCAAACCGTTACCAACTCCGTCAAGGAATGATTCCCAAGGACCGTTCTGCATGGCAAATGCTTCCAGACGTCCCATCAGGATACAGTTGGTAATGATCAAACCTACATAAACAGAGAGCTGTACACTTACATCGTATGCAAACGCTTTCAGAATTTCACTAACGATGGTAACCAAAGCAGCAACCACTACCAACTGAACGATGATACGGATACGATTTGGAATCGTCTTACGCAACAGTGAAATAACGACATTGGCAAACGCTGTAATCACAGTAACTGAAAGTCCCATCACAATGGCGGGTTCCAGCTTGGCAGTAACAGCAAGTGCAGAACAGATACCAAGCACCTGTACGGTTACCGGATTATCGATTCCCAACGGAGCAGAGAATACTTCTTTATTCTTCTTTGAAAACAGTTGTCCCATATTCTTTATCCTCCTCCTTATTATTTAGTTAAAAAACTTATGTAATTATTCAGACAAGCCTTCAGCATAGCATCCACACCTACCGAAGTGATCGTACCACCAGAGATACCGTCCACTTGGTAATCAGCTTTTTCTACCTTGCCATTCTTAACAACACCCAGAGCAACGGCACCGTTTTCCAGTGTCTTCTTGCCTGCGAATTCGTGTTGGAACCAGTCAGTAGCGATTTCAGCACCCAGACCCGGAGTTTCACTTGCGTGTGAGAAGTATACACCGTAAACTGTGTCTTTGTCCTCGTTCAGAGCAACGTATCCCCAGATACCGCCCCAAAGACCGGCACCGTATACAGGAACCACATATTTAGTCTGACCATCTACATCACATACAAATACGTGCAGACGTTGGTGTTCTTTCACTTCTTTCTCGTAGTTAGTGGCAAACTCACCTGTGTTTTCAGTCAGCGTGCCGTCTACGTTCATCAGCATATCACCTTTTACATATTTCTGATATTCG
Organism: Bacteroides sp. MSK.20.82; assembly: GCF_019052485.1. NCBI lineage: Bacteria > Pseudomonadati > Bacteroidota > Bacteroidia > Bacteroidales > Bacteroidaceae > Bacteroides > Bacteroides sp. MSK.20.82. Next base: position 103,613 of record NZ_JAHQUN010000011.1, on the reverse strand, counting down.
GCATCAGCATCTTCTACATTTTTAATGTTCAATGCAGCAAGAATCTGCTTTTTAGTGTCCAACTGCACATTCTTGTCTTGTGTAGCTTTCAGTGAAGAACTAACGAATGCCAGCAGGAATGCAACGATAACAACCATTACCGAAGCATAAATGATAGTATAACTATTACTATTTGTATTCATTTTCATTCGGTATTATTGGTTAGACTTAACAGCGCGTTTCTCGCGACGGCTGATATTACTCTGTACTACACAGTAGTCGATCAGCGGAGCGAAGATGTTCATCAGCAGGATGGCGAGCATCATACCTTCGGGATAACCCGGATTCAGTACGCGGATAACGATAGCCATCACACCGATCAGGAATCCGAAGATGTATTTACCTCTTTCCGTACGTGCGGATGTCACAGGGTCGGTAGCCATGAATACGGCACCGAAGCAGAAACCACCCAATACAAGGTGTTCGTACCAAGGCATCTGAGCCATTGTGTTGTTTTCCATGCCGATAGCATTGAATACCCAGGCCATGAATGCACCACCAACGAATACGGAAAGCATCGTCTTCCAGCTTGCAACGCCTGTCCACAGCAGGATAACGGCACCGATCAGAATGGCGATCACACTTGTTTCACCGATAGAACCGGGAATAAGACCTGTTATCATATCCATGTTGAATGCAGGAACCGTGCCCGATGTAGCAGCTTGTCCCAGCGGGGTAGCCACAGTCAGACCGTCTACAGCCTGTCCCATACCAAAAATGGTATCGCCGGATACCCAAACGGCGTCACCGGACATCTTGGTCGGATAAGCGAAGAACAGGAATGCACGGGTGATCAACGCTACGTTGAACACATTCATACCCGTACCACCGAATACTTCTTTTGCAAAGATAACAGAGAATGCAGTTGCTACGGCAAGAATCCAAAGCGGACAGTCTACCGGAACGATCATCGGGATCAGAATACCGGAAACAAGGAATCCTTCCTGAATTTCCTCCTTCTTCCATTGAGCTACGACGAACTCAATACCCAGACCGACAACGTATGATACGATAATTTTAGGCAATACAGCCAGGAATCCGTAGATAAACATTTCGATGAAGCTGCCAGTAGCACCTGTGTGGGTGAAATGCTGGTAACCTACGTTGTACATACCGAACAGCAGCGCCGGTACTAACGAAATAACCACAATCGACATAATACGCTTGCTGTCGATCGCGTCGTGTATGTGCGTTCCCGTTTTCGCAGTCTTGCTGGGCACGAACAGGAATGTTTCGAAGCCGTCGAACACCGACTGGAATGCGTGGAATTTACCGCCCTCTTCAAAGTTCGGCTTTATCTTATCGAGATAATTTCTTAACGCTTTCATTAATATATTACTATTTTACGATTTACAATTTACAATTTGCCATGCGGATTATGCCATTTCAGCACGGAGCATGTCGAGTCCGACACGGACGATGCGTTGGAGTTCCATCTTCGAAGAGCAGACGAATTCGCAGAGTGCGAAGTCTTCGGGAGCCACTTCGTAGATACCCAGCGCTTCCATGCGGTCGATATCACCGGCGATGATCGCTTTAATCAGATATTCGGGCATGATATCCATGGGGAATACCTTATCATATTCGCCGGACATGATCATGTGGCGTTCGCCGCCTTTGATACGTGCATCCAGCGTATATTCCTTTTTGCCCATCAACCAGCTGAAATATGAGTGGTTGGCACTGAACTGGTTGAAGCGCGGCATGATCCATCCGAACATTTCGTGAACGTCATCACCTTCGGGGATTACAGTCAGTTGGCTGTGGAAAGCACCCAGGAATCCGTTAGGAGAAACTTGTTTGCCACTCAGCACGTTACCACTGATGTAGCGCAAATCTTTGTCAGTTGTTACGTTTCCGGCAAATACGTTAGTCAGCAATGCACCTACCTGAAGTTTGCAGTAAGCAGGTTTCAACACTTCGGAACCTGTCACGGCTACTGTGCGGGTGAAATTCACACGGCCTGTATTGAAGAGACGACCGATGAAGATAACGGCTTGCGGATCAATTGTCCACACAGTTTCGCCCTTTGAAACGGGGTCGAGGTGGTTGATCTGAACACCTACGTTACCGGCAGGGTTCGGTCCGTCGAAAGCGGTGATTGTAACGTTCTTAGCCTGTGTCAGTGCAGCGGCTTTCTGTTTCACGCTGATGCTCAGGTAAGTTTTTGCCATTTTGGCGAGGGCATCAAGACCAGTCTGGAAGTTTGCTTCTTCGCCTTTCAGAGCAAATTCGAAGTCGGGAGCCAGCGGATTGGTATCGAATGCGGAAACGAAGATGCCCTTCGGTGTTACCGTCGGGTCTGCAATGATGTCATACGGACGTTGCTTGATAAACGCAAACAGACCTGCTTCAAGAAGCGCGGACTTCACAGCATCTGCATCCATCGAGGATACGTTCTTCTTACCAAATTCTTCGTAGTCCTGCTCTGCGGCAGCTTCCACTACGATGTTCAATACCTTACGGCGAGCACCACGTTCAACGCTCGTCACTACGCCACTCACGGGCGAAACAAATTTCACTTCAGGATGATACTTGTCGATAAACAAGGGTCCACCGGCCATCACATATTCCTGCTCTTTCACAACCACTTTCGGTGTCACTCCAGGAAAATCATCGGGTACGAGTGCGTAAAATCCCGGCTCTTTCACTGTTGTGTACGTCTCAGCAGCTTTACCTTTCAGGTTTATGTCAAGGCCTTTACGTAACTTTATTACATTTGCCATGCTATATAAAATAATGGTTTCATAAAATTTGCCGCAAAAGTAATAAATAATAATGTGATTCGGGAGGAAAAAAGAAAGGAATTACGGAAAAATATCCGTAATTCCTTTTGTGTTCGCACACGTTCTTTAATAAAGTAGGCCGGAAGACCTTGCAGCGTACAAGTCTATGCAGCGTGTTTGTCGGTTGGTTATTCTTCGCCGGCAAACATTGGATCCCATGCCGGCAGGCGGATCGGTTTTTGTTTCAAGACTTCGAGTGCTTTCGGGGTCACGTATTTCGTTTCCACAACGAGACGGAAGGTATATTCGTTGAACCATTCATCTGTCATGATGAGGTGACCTTGATAACCGGCTCCGGCACCCCAACTATTTTCAACCATCCATTTGGTCGGTTTTCCGTTTTTGTCCAGATCGACTGCCATGAGGGTCATGGCGTGACTGGAGCTGCTGGCAAAGCTTTGGATACGCTGCTTCTTGTCCATGCTGAAGGTGGTGCCCATCAATGAGTCGTAATCATAGTTTTTGACGTCGAGCAGACCACGGTCAGAGTTCAGGAACTTGCCGACGTCGCAGGAGTAATACATCATGGTGCTGTCTTTCAGAGAGGCGATGGCCATCTCCTTGATGTCCTCGATCGGGAGGTTGACGTATGTCCAGTTCTTGCCGTCGTAGCGGTGGCGGTCGTAGTCTATTTCATAACATTTGTAGTATTCGCGACTGGGGTCGTTCATGAGCATGACGTAGTTGTCAATCAGCTTTTCGTCACCGTATTTCTTCAGAAAAGAAAGCGGGGTGTAGGTGGCGGTTTCTACAGGCTCGCCTTTGACATTATATTGCGTCCAGGTAAATTCTGTAGGAGGTACGCCCAAGTTCAGGACAAGCATACGGTAAATGGTGCTCAACATTTCCACTTTAGCGTTCTCTATAGCGGCAGGTTTAGCTTTTTTCGAAGCCATGTCACGGAGTTGTAACCCCTGTTCGCGAAGTTTCAGAGCGATCAGATTCGCCATGCGGGCGGTGTTTTCGCTGCTGTTCGTTTCGGGCATCACGTCTTTGGGGACGAGGCCGTATTTGCTTACGATGTCCGCTACTCCGGTGAATGTACCGCCGTCGCTCAACGGATTGCGGAACAGCCATTCCACCATTTTATCGTTCATAGGCTTGTCGCTGGTGTCGATGACGCCTTGAAGGAAAAGGTTGGCCTTTTCCAGTTGGTCGAAAAAGAAAGGATAGGTTTGCGAGAATTCGAAAGAACCCAGATGGTATTTATCGATGGCTTTGGCACGCATTACGTTCAGGCCGGTGAAGAGCCAGCAGCGTCCGGACGATTTCTGGTCGGTGATCCCCTTGGAGTTCACTTTGACAGAAAAATGTGTATCCATCCCCTTCATGTTGTCCTGGTTCAGGGCAAGCTTACGGATGTCGTTGTTGCTGATGGCGTTCCGGATAGCCTTGTCGGTAGAAGTGCCCTGATAACTCTGTTTGATTTGCTGCATCATGTCAGTGCTGATGCCGCCTTTCGCGTCCTGTGCCTGTGCAGAATAGTAAAGGGCACAGCAAACAAAAACTGATAAAATTCGTTTATTCATTATAGATCGTTTATAAATTAACTTTGCCTGTATGCTAATAGTAATCCGTTGGCAATTTCGTTTTACATATTATTAATTGGCAAAAATACGATTCTTTTTTAGATTTATTATCTATGAGAATGAAAACTAATCGAAATAAAATAGTTTCCTTTGCAGCGGATTTCAAGAAAGAATATGAAAAGATATACAATAGGTATATTGATGATGTTTCTATTCATCAATATTTCGTTAGCTCAAACGGCTGACACGGCAGTAAAAAGCGATGAACTGCAAACGACTACAACTTCTGTTGACGAAGTCGGGGTAGCCCCGGCAGATCCCACCCCCACCCTTTCCAAAAAAGAATTGCGACGCCAGCGTGTAGCCAAACGTAATCTACATTATAATATATTAGGTGGCCCCAGCTATACTCCTGACTTCGGATTACTGATCGGCGGTAGTGCATTGATGACGTTTCGGATGAATCCGAGTGATACTACCCAACAACGTTCGGTGGTGCCGATGGCCATCGCCCTGATGTTCGAAGGAGGACTGAACCTGTTCACCAAACCGCAGCTTTTCTTCAAAGGCGACCGATTCCGCATCTTCGGAGTCTTTGCATATAAGAATACACTGGAAAATTTCTACGGCATCGGATACAGCACCAACAAGGACTATCCGCGTGGCGAAGACACCAGCGAATACCGTTATAGCGGTGTGCAGGTGAATCCGTGGTTTTTATTCCGTCTGGGGAAAAGCAACTTCTTTGCCGGTCCGCAGATCGACTTCAATTATGACAAGATCACTAAACCTGCCGCAGGAATGATAGAGCAACCATCGTATATTGCCGCCGGCGGTACGGATCACGGCTACTCTAACCTCAGTTCCGGACTCGGTTTCCTGCTGACGTACGACACCCGTGACGTTCCCGCCAATGCTTATCGGGGAACGTATCTGGACTTTCGTGGGATGATGTACAACAAAGCCTTCGGAAGCGATAATAATTTCTACCGTTTGGAAATAGACTACCGCCAATACAAGACCCTAGGCAAACGTAAAGTATTGGCTTGGACAGTGCAGACAAAGAATGTATTCGGCAATGTTCCATTGACTAAATACGCACTCAGCGGCACTCCTTTCGACCTTCGTGGTTATTATATGGGACAGTTTCGCGACAAGTCATCCCACGTGATGATGGCAGAATACCGTCAGATGATAAATACGGACAAAAGCAATTGGGTGAAGAAGATGCTGAATCATGTAGGCTACGTAGCATGGGGAGGATGCGGCTTCATGGGCCCTACTCCGGGCAAAATCGAAGGTGTACTTCCTAATCTGGGACTCGGTTTACGCATTGAAGTTCAGCCCCGTATGAACGTCCGTCTTGACTTCGGCAGAGACATGGTGAACAAGCAGAATTTATTCTATTTCAACATGACGGAGGCATTCTAAACAAGTATTTGCTCATAATTAACAAGAAAGATGATAAAATGCTTCCATAAGAACATCATTAAATAAAATTAATCCTTATATTTGCGTTGCTATAACACAGCAAAAGCAGATAATAGGGTTAATTTATGAAACAAATCAGATACCTCTTCGGAGGATTACTATTTTTGTTTGCCTCCATCGGAAGCGTAACTGCGCAAGAGGTAAGCGATTACTCAAAACTACAACCAAGTGATTATTCCAGCATTACACTTCCACCGCTGGATCTTCTTTTCGAGAACGCAAAAAGCGCTCCGACCTATGAATTAGCTACAGTAAAAGAACAAATTGAACGGAAGCTTCTGGCAAAAGAGAAGCGTGCCTTCTTAGGCTTTTTCAGTTTACGGGGCAGCTACCAGTATGGTATGTTCGGTAACGAGTCTACTTATACAGATGTAGCAATTGCACCTTACCTGACCTATGCAACACAGGCACAGAACGGATATACAGTAGGTGCAGGAGTCAACATTCCTTTGGACGGTCTCTTTGACTTGACAGCGCGGGTAAAACGCCAAAAACTGAATGTACGTACCGCCCAACTTGAAAGAGAAGTTAAGTTTGAGGAAATGAAAAAGGAAATTATCCTTCTATACGCAACTGCGACCTCCCAATTAAACATTCTTAAACTTAATGCCGAAGCCCTCATGCTTGCTAATGTACAATATAGTATAGCTGAAAAGGATTTCTCGAATGGAGCTATTGATTCGGGAACTTTATCATCTGAAAAATCTCGCCAATCTGACGCACAAGAGAAATTCGAAAACAGCAAATTCGAGTTAAGCAAGAGTTTAATGATACTTGAGTTAGTCACCCACACTCCCATTTTAAGAAACAAATAAACATACATTTATGGAATACATCCTTTATATCAGCAGATTCCTATATCGTATCCGTTGGTGGTTACTAATTGGAACAGCCATTATAACATTTGCTGTTTACTATTTTGGAAAACGCATGATAGGCAAAACATATAACGTAGAGGCAACCCTCTACACTGGTGCTGCTTCCGGCTACAATCTAGAAGGTGGAAATAACAAAGTGGATTGGGCGACAACTCAGAACGCTATGGATAACCTAATGAACATTATCAAGGCTGAAAGTACACTCAAACGGGTATCTATGCGATTATATGCCCGAAGTCTGATCAAAGGTAATCCAAAAGAAGACAATGAATTCATCAAAGCCAGCAATTATAACAGAATATATGAACACCTAAAGAATAGTCCGAACGGGAAAGAAATACTGTCATTAATAGATAAAAACAGCGAAGATAAAACGGTAACCAACTTTTTCAATTACTTGAGACCGACTCAAGCAAACTATCTCTATGGAGTATTCTATTATAATTTGCCCTATTACTCTTATAATGATCTCAGAGCAATCAGAGTAGCGCGTAAAGGTGCCAGCGATCTGATTGAAATAAGTTATACGGCAAGTGATCCGGGTATCGCCTATAATACCATTGACATTCTGACCAAAGAATTTGTAAACGAATACAGTGCAATCCGTTATGGTGAAACAGATAAAGTTATCGAATATTTTAAAAGCGAACTTCAACGCATCGGAAAGGAACTTCGGCTTAAAGAAGACTCACTAACGCAATATAACGTAGAAAAACGTGTTATTAATTATTACGATGAGACCAAAGAAATCGCTGCCATCAACAAAGAGTTTGAGTTACGTGAACAAAACGTACTGATTGCATACAATAGCGCCAAAGCAATGTTAAACGAACTGGAAAAGCAAATGGGCAGCAATGCCAAACATGTAATCAACAATCTTCAGTTCTTGGATAAACTAAATGAAGCCGCTTCGCTTACAGGAAAAATCTCAGAAATGGAAACGATTTCAAGTGATCATCAGAATCAAGAAGCCTCATTACAGGAATATAAGAATCGCTTAAATCAAACGCGCAAGGAGCTTTCCGAGCTTTCAAACAAATATGTAGAGAACAAATATACCAAAGAAGGAATAGCTAAAGAGAACATCATAGAACAGTGGCTTGAAGTAACCATGCAATACGAAAAAGCCAAATCAGACTTACAAATTATACAGCAAAGCCGTATAGACCTCAACGAGAAATACAGACAGTTTGCACCAGTAGGTTCCACTATCAAACGTCAAGAGCGTAACATAACTTTTATAGAGCAAAATTACTTGTCTGTATTGAAAAGCTACAATGATGCCCTCATGCGTAGAAAAAATTTGGAAATGACCTCCGCTGCATTAAAAGTATTAAATGCTCCGGCATATCCGATCAGTGCCATGCCCACTCCTTTGAAAAAAATGGTGATGGCAGCGTGTGCCGGTACCTTCATATTTATTTTGGGGTTCTTCTTAATTCTTGAATTATTAGACCGTACTCTACGCGATTCTATTCGTACACGTCGTTTGATTGGACTTCCGATGTTAGGCGCCTTTCCAAAAGACTCTATTTTAGAGTATCACAATTATGTTGAAGAATCAAAAAGTATAGCTACAAAACAGTTAAGCAATAGTATCCTTCGTTTCTGTCAGCAAAAGAAAGAAGGATTGCCCTACATTATCAATTTTATTAGCACAGAAGGCGGGGAAGGCAAAAGTTATGTGATCGAAGCCCTAAAAAAATACTGGAACAGTATCGGACTTAAAACAAAAGTAATAACATGGAAGTCAGACTTCAGAATTGATTCACGAGAATACAACCTGGCCAAAAGCATTACCGATCTATACACATCAGAGGAAGAAGATATTCTCATCGTTGAATATCCCAATCTGCGGGAAGCTAGCATATCGCTGGAATTACTACAAGAAGCTAATCTAAATATACTCGTAGCCCGTGCTGACCGTGGTTGGAAAGAGACCGATAAGCTTTTGTCAGAAAAGCTAAGTCAACAAGTAGGTAAAACTCCACTTTATGTTTACTTGACACACGCATCCCGCAATGTGGTTGAAGACTACACTGGTATGCTTCCACCATATACACTTTGGAGGAAAATAGTATACCGACTGTCACAATTAGCATTGACAGAAAGTATATTTACGTTCACAAAAAGAAAGAAGCAGCCGGCAACATCAGGAGATGAAGATGACGAATGATAAAGGAAAATACAGTCAATACTTAACAGTAGCCGGTAACTATTTTGCCAATAAAGGATGGGTACATTTACTATTGGCAGGAGGATTGTATATATTATACAAAATGTTCTTTCGTACTTCCCTTCCTTTCTTTCTGACGATTAGTTCATTGCCTTTAATGACAGTTATTTTCTTATTAATTATCAAATATTCAAAGCAAAGTTTCTATACACTTTTCATTCTCCAATTCCTGCTGGCAGCAGCTTATGCAGTGACAGACATACCATTGGGAGTAGCAACATTAATGTGTACATTGTTTGCCGTTGTTTTGCTCTTTGCGTACGGAATGCATGAAAAAATTGACTGGTCGGAAAGTCGTAATGGTATGCTTATGCTTTTTCTGATATGGGGAGTTTATTGCATATTAGAGATAGCTAATCCGAACAATGTTCAGGCAGCATGGAATATCTCCATCACCCATTATCTCATATATCCTATTGTATGTGCTGTCATCGTACCGTTAGCAATCCGTAACATCAAGGGGATTCAGTGGCTTCTAATTATATGGTCTCTTTTCATCCTCTTGGCAGCAGCCAAAGGATATTGGCAAAAAAACTGTGGTTTTAATGAACGTGAGCAGTATTTTTTATACGTTTTGGGAGGAGCAAGAACTCATATTATTTGGTCCGGTATTCGTTATTTCTCATTCTTCAGTGATGCAGCGAACTTCGGCGTACACATGGCTATGGGTGTTTCACTTTTTGGAATTTCACTTTTTTATATAAAAGGTGTATGGCTGAAAATCTATTTTATAATTGTCATTATTGCCGCCATTTACGGAATGGGAATTTCTGGAACACGGGCTGCGATAGCTCTGCCTATCGGTGCTTTAGGGAGTTTCATTATTCTTTCACGCAATCGCAAAGCATGTATTACAGGTATTTCAGTTCTTGCCTTGTTATTCTTGTTTTTTGTATGTACCAATATAGGAGATGACAATCAATATATCCGCAAGATGCGTTCTGCATTTCGTCCTAGCCAAGACGCTTCCTATCAATTACGTGTAGACAATCGAAAGAAAATGAGAGAATTGATGATTCACAAGCCTTTTGGATATGGGATAGGGTTATCCAAAGGCGACCGTTTCTATCCCAAAGAACGTATGCCCTATCCACCGGATTCCTGGTTAGTCTCAGTATGGGTAGAAACCGGAATCATCGGTCTAGTTCTCTACCTGGCTGTTCACGGAGTCCTTTTTGCATGGTGCGGATGGATACTGATGTTCAAGATCATGAACAAACGCCTGCGAGGCTTACTTACTGCCTGGCTCTGTACCGCTGCCGGATTCTATCTGGCAGCCTATGCCAACGACGTGATGCAATATCCCAACTCCATCCCCATATACACAGCCTTTGCCCTCTGCTTCGCAGGACCGTACATTGACAAGCGGATGCAGCAAAGTAAAGAAACAGAACTGAAAAACGAACAATAGATTATGATGAACGAACCTCAAGTCTCCTTTATCACAGTTTGCTACAACGGCTTTAAAGACACTTGCGAATTAATAGAATCGCTGCAAACACATGTACATTCCGTGAGCTATGAAATCATCGTCGTAGACAATGCTTCGCGCGAAGACGAAGCGACTAAAATCAAGGAGCTATATTCCGATATAGTCACCCTGCGGAGCGAGTCTAACCTAGGCTTCTCTGGCGGAAATAATCTGGGGATCAGAGTAGCCAAAGGAGCCTATATCTTTCTGATAAACAATGACACTTATGTTGAATCAGACGGATTCCACTACCTGACAGAGCGACTGGAAAGTCAGAAAAACATCGGAGCCGTCTCTCCGAAGATACGCTTTGCCTTTCCTCCGCAAAACATACAGTTTGCCGGATTCACCCCCCTGTCGGCAATCACTATACGCAACGAAATGACAGGTTTCGGCTGTCCGGACGACGGCACGTTCGACACCCCGCACACGACCCCCTACCTGCATGGGGCGGCACTCATGGTAAAACGTGAAGTCATTGAGAAAGTAGGAGAAATGCCGGAAATATTCTTCCTGTATTATGAAGAAATGGACTGGTGTACACAGATGACAAATGCCGGTTACGAACTATGGTATGAGCCTCGTTGCACCGTCTTCCACAAAGAAAGCCAGAGCACCGGACAGTTCAGCAAGCTACGTACCTTCTACATGACGCGCAACCGTTTGCTCTACACCCGCCGCAACCGGAAAGGTGCTCAACGGCTGCTCTCCATTCTTTATCAATCTACCATAGCTGCCGGAAAAAACAGCCTTCAGTTTGCCGTGAAAGGTCGTTTCGATTTATTTGCCGCAGTATGGAAAGGCGTTGTCAGAAGCTTTTCTGTCACCTCTCCTATCCGATAACCCTTAAAAATGAAAGACCATGTACACCTTTATTGACTGGATTCTCTTTATTCTTCTGGCACTTTGTGTCGGTTATCTGCTGTTCTACGCCATTGCCTCCAAATTCTATCGTCCGCGAAAACTTTCCGAAGCACGTATCCTGCGTCGTTTTCTTGTACTCTTCCCTGCATACAAGGAAGACAGGGTGATCGTCTCCACTATCCGTAATTTCCTCGAACAGGAATACCCCAAAGAAATGTACGACGTTCTTGTCATCTCCGATCAGATGCAGCCGGACACGAATGCTGCCCTACAAACACTCCCCATCTGTTTGCAAGTAGCCGACTATACCAATAGTTCCAAAGCCAAAGCCCTTACGCTGGCAATGAACGTCACTGCCAACGAATCTTATGACGTAGTAGTGATCATGGATGCCGACAATGTAACGACTCCCAATTTCCTCGCAGAAATCAACCGTGCTTTTGAGTCCGGCCTGCATGCCGTACAAGCCCACCGCACAGGAAAAAACATGAATACAGACATCGCTGTTCTGGATGCGATCAGCGAAGAAATAAACAACGGATTCTTCCGTAGCGGGCACAACGCGATAGGATTGTCAGCCGGATTAGCCGGTTCCGGAATGGCATTCGACGTTCATTGGTTCCGCCGAAATGTAGGACATCTGCAAACATCGGGCGAAGACAAGGAGCTGGAAGCCCTGTTGCTAAAACAACGCATTCATATCGAATATCTGGAACAACTGCCTGTATACGATGAAAAAACACAGAAAAAAGAAGGTATCAAAAATCAGCGTAAACGATGGATTGCAGCACAATACGGTGCATTGCGGGCTTCCTTGCCCGATTTCCCGAAAGCACTGATTCAGGGAAATATCGACTACTGCGACAAGATTCTTCAATGGATGCTGCCTCCCCGTCTGATACAACTGGCGGGAGTTTTCGGTTTCACTTTACTCTTTACCGCAATCGGCTTACTAATGAGTCTGCAAAGCGGAGGATATGAATGGTATACAGCCATCAAATGGTGGATACTGTCAGCCGCTCAAGTTGCCGCCATGATCATACCTGTGCCGGGAAAGTTGCTGAACCGGAAATTAGGAAAAGCAATCCTGCAGATTCCGACACTGGCACTGGCAATGATAGCCAATATGTTCCGACTGAAAGGAGCGAACAAAAAGTTTATTCATACCGAGCACGGAGAAGAATAAAGCCTCACCGTGAAAGAAAAGAAAAGGCACAGATGACACGAATTAACACGGATTTGGCTGCGCAGCCTCTCAAATCCGTGTTGGCGTCCGTATCATCCGTGCCTAAAATTTCCCTATGAAAACCGTGCCTGAACCATATTCATTAGCAAGTTTCGTCAAGCCCACTCCTCCTCCGCATCAAAGCACGGACAAGCCTTCACCCATTCCTCCGGCTCAATCTCCCCGTTCCCGTTCAGATCAGGGCTCAGGTCACGATGTCCACACACCCGGCAACCGGGATAATCACGCAACAACGTAAGCACAAGCACATGCATCGAGTGTATCTGCCATTCGGTACGGGTATCGGCAGGCCGCCCGTGACAGTCAAGTCCGCCCTCATAGCAAATACCGATACTTGTCTGATTAAAGCCTTTCGCATGAGCTCCTATCCGTTCAATGGGGCGGGTAGTCTTGATGTCTCCATTTTTCCGGATATAAAAGTGGTAACCAATCCCGTTAAATCCCCGCCGGCGGTGGCACACTTCAAGGTCTGTTTCCGTGAAATCCCTGTCCGCCCTAGAGGCGGAACAGTGGATCACAATCAGGTCAATCTTCCTCATCGACCTGCCCTTTCGTTCGTTTTCCTTTTCTCTTCCTACGGAAGAAAAACAGGATTTCCAATGCAATCTCCAAAATCTTGTCAATCATAACTTTTCATTTTTACAGGTTATTCATTTACAGGTATCACACATTAATGATGCTGATGTACTTACCGGACTAAACGGTAGGATCGGGAGCTTCCTCCTCCCCTCCATCGCCACCGGAACCGGAACCGCTGCCACCGCCACTACCGGAGCCTCCGCCATCACCGTTGCCTCCCGAAGCCGGCGCATTCTTGGAGACAAGTTCGAAGACCATGTTATTGTCCCCGCCACGTGTGGTTGCCGTACTGTCGTTGGCAAGCCGCAGAGCATTATCGACCTTGAAACGAAGGTTGACACGAGTGATATTCCTCACCGTACAGTCCTTTTCCAGTTCCACACCGGGACAAGTAAGCGTGGTATAGAAAATCCCCAAGCCATCAACTTTTACCTTATTCCCCGCTACGAGCACCTTCTTCATCGAACGGACAAAGGATTGCATCACGTGCTCCACATCCTCCACCGAAAGCGAACCGATCGACTCGATCTCACGCGCCAGCGACTCGATAGAATAAAGTTTCGATTCCCCCGGCTTGGGTTTGAGCACATACACCATCGGCGATTTGTCATCACCAATCTTTTTTTTGCGCTGATAGCGCACCACAGACACTGTTGCCATACTGAATTTGTATTAAAGAAAAGAAGGACATTCTCCCTTTCTGTTGGTGAAACAAAGATACGGCAGTGCATCGGCGATTTCCCGGATTACAACGGACTGCACCGGACTATGACGGGATAAAACGGATAAAGACGGATTAAGACAGCATAAAGCAGAATAAAGTGAATTAGAAACAGATTGAAAGCATACTAAAAGCGAATACAAAGTAACCATAAAGCAGATAAAAGCTGAAAAAGCTCCCAACCAACCCCGAATAAACACCCCCCAAAAAGACAAGCAGACAACGTGAATAACAACTAAATAATACAAGCATAAAAGCGACACTTTCATGAGCAACAAATTTGCTAAATCCAGTAAAAAACAGTAACTTTATACCCATTACAAACCCTACAATTAAATCAAAAATGAAAGCAAATACAGATACCCTGCAAAAACAGGAAGAAGAAAAATCCTTCCAATACCGCAGCTACGGAAAAGGAGAACTCGCCATGCTATATATCCCCAACGTCCAGCAACAAAGCGCAGTAGACCGCTTCAACGAATGGATCGAAGCCGCACCCGGACTAAAAGAACGCCTGCTATCCACCGGCATGAATCCCCGAAGCAGACACTACACACCCGCACAAGTACGACTGATCGTAGAGGTGCTGCAAGAACCTTGAAGATAAGTATTAAGTATTGGTGCCAATCAGCAGTTAAAACAAAATAAGAATAGTTCCGGACAAGATACCCGATTAACGTATAAAGCTGTCCGAAAAGTAGATAAATACTATCAACCTATCATTCAGCACACGGAGAAGAATCTCTTCTTTGACTAATATAAAGAGCTGATTCTTCGGCAGACATAGGATGACAGAGCAAAACGATAGCAGACGTTCTCTTTTCGGACAACTCCATTCAATATCATTTTCCGGTTCACTCGGATGAACACGTTGCTTTTCAGCCGTGTCTCTTAATGAAATTTCTGATCTTCTTCGATAAGTTCCTGGCTAAATTTCTCCGGTGCCAAAGGGGTAAAGAGTTCTATAAGATTTTCTTCGGGATCGCGCAGGTACAGGGTACGCATCCCCCAATCGGGCATATCCGTAGGCTCACTGATAAATGTCACGCCTTTTGCTTTCAGTGCGACAAAGGTTTCGTCCACGTTATCCACACTGAATGAGATCATTAATTTTTCACGCATCCCAACAGGCTGCTGCTTATCTGCATTACCTGCCGAAGGCGCCATCCAGTCGGATACAAAAAGGGCGAGACCTTCTATTCCGTCGGCTACTTTAAAACTGGCGTATCCGCTATTCTCATCTCCCCAGGCC
Source organism: Bacteroides sp. MSK.20.82 (assembly GCF_019052485.1). Classification (NCBI taxonomy): domain Bacteria; kingdom Pseudomonadati; phylum Bacteroidota; class Bacteroidia; order Bacteroidales; family Bacteroidaceae; genus Bacteroides; species Bacteroides sp. MSK.20.82. The sequence continues at coordinate 88,521 of NZ_JAHQUN010000011.1, read as the reverse complement.
GGCTCTAATCCGAGTTGTTCGGTGTAGAATTTGAAGCATCCGGCGAAGTCCTTTACTAATAATCTTACGTTACTAAATCTCATTGTTTACAGATTAATGGTTTATTATTTGTTTCTTAGAATCGAAATGCAAATATAATCATTCTATCGGATGACGTTTCATGAATCCGTATTTACCTCAAAACTGTGCGAAAATAAAGTAAACCGGTATCAAAATGAATCACCATTCAACCAGTGATCCACATCGTTACTCATCCCCCGTGACCTGTTACCCACCACCCTCACCAACTACGATTATTACCTATTACCTATTACTTATTACCTAATACTTATTACCTAATACTTAATACTTATTACCTATTACCTATTCAAACAGCTCCTTCTCCGGCAACCAGCACGAGCTATCATTGACAGTGTTTCTGACCCGTTGTTCCGGTGGGACGGACGGGTCTTGGGACTCTTCGCAGGGGAGGTAACGTCCGCTGACGGGATCGTAGACAAAAGTAGCCACACCACCTGCTCCGAGGTGTTTGAACTTCACTTTTTCGACATAGACACGTGTCACTCCGACCTCCTTGTCACGCTCCACTACCAAGCCGTAATCCGCCTTGTTGAAGAAATCGGCAGACCCGTTTACGTCGTACATATCCGGACGCGGAGTATGGTTTGTCACCGGATTGCGGTTCATCTTTCGGGGGTGCGCCACAAGAATCACCAGACAGTTATATTGCGTGGCAAACTCCGTAAACAGATTCAGAAAATTGGAAAGATACTGCGTTTCCGATTGCCCCGGCGCGGGGGTATGCTCGAAACGGTTGACCGGGTCGAAGACGAAGATGCGGCATCCCCGACGCAGGACAAGTTCACGGGCTTTGGCAAGCACCCGTTCCGGAGTGGCGCTGCCTTTGAGGGCGATGTGACAGACGTTTTCGGCAAGAAACTCTTCCGAACGGAGCAGAAGTCCTTCCGTCATGCCGCAACCGTTTTGAAAACGGCGTCCGGTCAGTTTCTCGATCAACTTGCGGAGATGGTAGACGATAGGATTATTCTCCGGACTGAAAAACGCTATCTTCCACTGATGGCGCATACAGAGGCGCAACACCAGTTCGTCCAGCCATTCCGATTTTCCGGCCCCCGGTATGCCCGTAACGATGACCAGCCGCCTACGTTCGTACGTACAAATCTTATCCATCTCCTCCCAGCCCGTCTCCGCACCGGGACCGAAGCCGTTGTCGAACAATGCCCGCAGATCTTCGTGCAGATCGGCGGCGGTGAAGATGCCTTCAAGAGGGATTTCTTCCGCCTGCTCGATGGCGATACGAAGGCTGTCGATCCCATATTTGACAAGATGTTCATTGGCATCCTTGCAGCCCGGTCCGTAGATGGCCACACGGCAACGTTCGGCACCCAAACGGTTGACCAGTTCGTCACGCAGTTTGAGCCCGGCAGAGTCAGTGTCAACGGCTATGATGATGTCTTTCAGATTCTCGAAGTGTGACTCCATGAAGCGGTCGAGCCACGAAAGGTTCGCATTTGCTCCGGCAGGTACGGAGATCACGCTTTTGAATCCGGCGGCAAGGGAGGACGCGGCATCCAGTTCGCCTTCGTGGATGATACAGGTGTCCTGTCCCAGCACGGAATCGATATTGTAGGGAATCAGTTCGGCTCCCTGCACCATTTTGAAATTTTTGGCACCGCTACGGAATTTGGTGTTGACGAGTTTCCCGTCCTCAAAATAGTTGAAACAGACGCACCGCTCTTTCGTGCCGGATTGCGACATGAACTCTTCCTGCTCCGTGATGCGCAGACCGGCGATGACGGACTGCGGAATGCAACGCGTCTCTACCAGCCAACGCTCCGTAGCTTCGGAAAGCGTCGTCTTCGAAGCGTCGAACACCGGACGGTGGAAATGCTGGGGAACGGCAGATGCCGCACGACGTTTACGGGCAGCCTGTCGCTCGGCTTTCGCACGCTCTTCGGCATCGTCGGGGACGTAGAAGTCGGCTCCGCAATGGTAGCAATGGCAATGTCCTGTGTCGATATTGACCCGCAGCGAACGGTCACGCTTGTTGTGCCTCGTCGGGAGGCATTGCTCGCAAATGGTTTTAACGACACCGCTGGTATGTCTGCGGACATCGACATGATAATTAGCAAAATTTCTCATATTTCTTGTTTCTATTCCTCCCTTTCGAAAAGGAGATTTTAAGTTGTATTAATAATTCAAGTTTCGCAGGTTACCTTTGCGTTATCAAAACTATCTTAATTCCCCTCCTTCAGGAAGGAGGAGAATAAAGGTAGAACCGACTTTTTAGTCAACCCCAATTGAGATACTATTGTTTGTCAATATTATAAAGAACTTGCGAAACTTCAGTTAATAATTTTTCTATCAGTTCCCAATGCAGGCGGAAAGCTAAGCATCAATGGGTACCGAGCTAAACACCGATGGGCAGCGAGCTGAACACTGATAAGCAGCGAGCTGAGCATGAATGAGCACCGAGCCAAGCATGAACGAGCACCGAGCTGAAAGGCAACGCTCACGTAGCCGGATGTCGGAGAAATCCGGAGCTAATTTCCCCACTTCCAATGCACTTCATCCCACACGGCAGACCTGTCCGGTCTTGGAGGCGCATCCTTCGGAATCGGATGCCCAAGATACGTCCGTTGCCCGCCAATGAGTTGTTCAAAGCGATACAGTTCTTCCTCAGCTGCTTGCCGGCAACTGCCGAGCAGCCTTTTCTTCAGCTCCTGAGCCGGACGTCCGCCCGGAGAGAGGTAATTGCCGAAATACAGTTTCACATCCCTCAAAAACAGCAAGCCATCTTCCCTGCCAAAGCGTCGGATATGCTCTTTAAAAGCAGCGATCACCTCCTCCTGCCGTTCCACGAAAAGTTTGCCCATACAGGAGTGCATAGCCATCGACTCCATGTAACTTTCCGATTCGGCCATCTGATCCACCAGCATCTCCCACGGAAGAACCGGCTGTAGGGGCAACTGTCCCCTATCCTCCGGTGGAGGAACAATCTGAAGTCCGTGAGAAGCGGCGGCGGCAGAGTGCTCTTTCTCTGTCTTTTCTTCGTTACTACTGTTGTTGTCTTTGACAACAGTAGTAACTCTTCTCTCCTCTTCTCTACTCTTCTGGTTTTGATTCGGTTTTTCGCCTTTATCCATCGGTGTTTCCGGTGTGCTTCCCATGCGTTTCGGACGACCTCCTTTTTTGCCGTTTGCCACATTAATCATCCGCCTTTCTTCGAGCTTTGCCATCACCCTGTCCAGATAAGGCGAACGGAACATTTGCCGTTCTTCATCAAGCACAAAAAGGTCGAACTCACGGAGAACCCTTTGCAACACATCGGCATCCAAGTCATACATCCGCGCGAAAGCCCCCATACAAAGCGGACAACAAGATGCTTCATAATTGTCCGCTTTACGCAAATGCGTAAGAAGCATCATATAGATTCCGAGCGATTGCGCAGCGTCAAGTTCCATCATCATTCTGACAATATTGTCATTACTCAAAAAATTTACCTCTAAATTAAAATACTGATCTTTCTTCATATCTTACAATTAATTGACTGTGATTCAGGATGTCCCGAATTCGTTCTGCAAAGGTCCGAATACTTTTTTGAAAAACTACTTGCAGAACTGCAAACGATGTTTGACATTTTTCTATGAACTTTGCGGCATAATTAGTAAAAAGAAAAAATTATGAAAGGATACGAAAGAGCGACCAAGGAAGAAATTTACGACCGGCTGCGTATTGAAGCGAACTGTCATGCACAAATAGAACGAATCATCCATTTGCGCCACCTATGTAATCTGAACCTTGAAGAGGCGGCAGATGTGACCAATCTCAGTATTTCCACCCTGAGCCGGTACGAAAACGAAGTGACCAAATGCAGCGTACAAAGTTTCATAACGATATGCTACCACTATCAGAAGTACCTCCATAAGCGGCATATCCCCTTCGACAGGAGCCTGTTTCTCATAGATATGAACACGCTTGACAACTAATAGAGTAACAGAGAGATAAAACGGACACACAAAGAATAAAGGCACAACACCGAAAAAAAGCAAAAAAGATGAAAAGTATCATATCTTTTATTACCTTTGTATGTGGCAAAAGCCCACCAAAAACAAAGAATCAAGCATGAACGACAATGAAATAGGCAATCCACCGATAAAAGCATTAATCGTTTTCAGAGAGAATGGAGATACGGACAATCTTTTTGTCCCCATTTTATGCGATGCTATCAGGACGACGGGGATTGACGTACGATGTTCCACGAATGAGTTCTGGAACTCGGATACACCTTACGACATCATCCACTTCCAATGGTCCGAAGAGGTGATGGAAGGGAATTGTGACGGTCCGGACAGGATTTGCCGCCTGAAGGAGCGTATCGCTTTTTTTCGGTCTCGTGGGGCCCGGTTCGTGTATACGCGCCACAATGTCCGTCCGCATGATGCGGACGAGGTGATCGGCCGTGCTTATGACATTATCGAAGAACAAAGCGATGTGGTGGTGCACATGGGACGTTACAGTCTCGACGAATTTGCAGCCAAACACGCAGACAGCCGGAATGTCATCATTCCTCATCCTATTTATCAGTACACATACAAGGAGGACATCAGCGTGGAACGTGCGCGCCAGCATCTTAATCTGCCGCAGGAGGCGTTTATCGTCACGTCGTTCGGAAAGTTCCGGAATCGTGAAGAGAGGCGGATGGTGACCGGAGCGTTCCGAAAATGGGATGAAGCAAAGAAGTTCCTGCTTGCTCCACGGCTGTACCCGTTTTCGAGATTCAACAGGTATGGCAGCAACTTCTTCAAGCGCTGGACATCCCGGGCAGGATATTACCTGCTTATACCCTTGCTCAACCGCCTGCGCAGAATGCACGCCGGAACCAGCGACGAACCTATAGACAACTGCGACCTGCCTTACTACATGGCCGCTTCCGATGTAATATTCATCCAACGAAAAGATATTCTGAACTCTGCCAGTATACCTCTCGCCTTCCTTTTTCACAAAGTGGTCATAGGTCCCAATATCGGGAATATAGGAGAAATCCTCCAAGATACGGGCAACCCCGTCTTCCACCCCGACAACCAATTTGATATCATACGAGCACTGGAGGCAGCCCGCCAACTGTCCGCCCGAAGGAAGGGGGAAGACAACTATGCATATGCCATCGAAAACATGAACAGCGGAAAAATAGGAAAAGAATATGCGGAGCTTTACAGAAACCTAGCCAATCTCTCTCTTTAAACGATCCTCAAAAACAAACAACAATAGAGTAGCCATACACAGAATTTATGGAAAATAAAAAAATAAAAGTCAGTGTTGTCATACCTGTCTATAACACCGAAAAATATGTTCGGGAGGCAGTAGAAAGCATTATGAATCAGACACTGCGGGAATTGGAAATCATCATCATCAATGACGGCTCCACGGATAACAGTCTGCAAGTTGTAGAAGAACTGGCTGCGGCAGACAGTCGGATACAGGTGTATTCGCAAACCAACCAGGGAGGTTCGGTCGCACGTAATGCAGGCATCGCGCGAGCTTACGGAAAATATATTTATTTTATGGACAGTGATGATCTGCTGGAAAAAGAAACTATCGATCTGTGCTACCGTAAATGTGAGGAAGAACAGCTTGATTTCGTTTTCTTCGATGCAGAAACTTTCATTGACGGCAACGTCGAGAATGCACCCGCATTGAGCTATAAACATACTGGTAAACTGGAAGATAAAGTCTATACGGGCATTGAAGCATTCAAAATACAATTGGACAACAATGAATTCACTCCATCTCCCTGCTTGAATTTCATTCGTTGCGGCTTCCTGAAAGAGCATCAAATACTGTTTTATCCGGGCATAATACATGAAGATCAGCTGTTTACAGTCACTCTTTATCTGCACGCCAAAAGAACGGGACGTATCCATCATTCTTTCTTTCACCGCCGCCTCCGTGAAAATTCAATTATGACATGCGATTTTTCACTGCAAAATTTAAAAGGATATCTCACTGTCACTCGCGAGATAGTCAAATTCAAGCAACAAACCTCTGAATACGAAATCAAGAATACTATTAATTTATATCTGTCGCAAATGCTGAATGCTGTCATTTGGCAAGCTCATGTGCTCCCTTACCCGTACCGGCTTCGGCTGGCGTGGCGGTGTCTGTTTAGATACAAAAAACTCATATCCATAAGAAGCATCGGAGTCTTGTTATTCAAATCCATCATTCACAAGTAGATCAGAAAAGAATCATTCAGGCAATGGCAAACAATATTAAACATCAGTTATTTTCCGGAGTATTCTACACGGCACTAGCCAAATACAGTGGAATCATTATATCACTCGTCGTGGCAGGGATTCTTGCGCGGTTGCTCTCTCCGGATGACTTCGGAGTAGTGGCAATCGCTACGGTCATTATTGCATTTTTCAATCTCTTTACGGATATGGGAATATCGCCTGCTATCGTACAACATAAATCATTGACTAAAGAAGAACTATCGGACATCTTCTCATTCACCGTATGGACAGGCATCGGAATCAGCATACTCTTTTTTGCCGCTTCCTGGCTGATCGCCGATTACTACGAAAGTGGGATCTTACGGACGTTGTGCCAGCTCCTGTCCGTCAACCTGTTCTTTGCCTCTGCCAACATCGTGCCGGGAGCCTTGTTCTACCGCAACAAAGAGTTCAAGTTCATTGCTATCCGAAGCTTTATCATCCAGATAGCCGGAGGCGCTGGAGCAATAACTGCCGCGCTTTGCGGAGCCGGTTTATATGCGCTGATCATCAATCCTATACTTTCCAGCATACTGATATTCGTTATTTCCTATCAACGCTATCCGCAACGGCTGCGTTTCACATTAGGACTGAAAGTACTCCGAAAGATATTCTCTTATTCGGCCTATCAATTCTTGTTTAACGTGATTAACTATTTCAGCCGCAATCTGGATAAACTGCTGATTGGTAAATATATGAGCTTGTCAGCACTAGGATACTATGAAAAGTCCTACCGCTTGATGATGCTCCCTCTGCAGAATATTACGCAAGTCATCACACCGGTAATGCACCCCATCTTCAGCGATTTCCAGAATGACAAGGAAAAGCTGGCAACATCCTACGAACGCATTGTCCGTTTTCTGTCATTCATCGGTCTGCCACTCAGCGTACTGCTTTTCTTTACGGCAGAAGAAGTGACACTGATTATTTTTGGCGATCAATGGCTGCCTTCGGTTCCGGTGTTCCGGATACTGGCACTTTCGGTGGGTATTCAGATCATACTCTCCTCTTCAGGTTCTATTTTTCAGGCAGCAGGAGACACACGAAGCTTATTCATCTGCGGATTATTTTCCTCTGCACTTAATGTAGCGGGTATGTTGGTCGGAATCTTTTATTTTGGTACATTGACAGCTGTAGCAACATGTATCGTGATAACTTTTACTATCAATTTCGTACAATGTTATTGGATGATGTACCGAGTAACTTTTCAAAGAAACGCATGGATATTTATCAGACAACTTCTTTCTCCACTCCTTGTCAGCCTACTAATAACGGCATTTCTCACGCCTATATATTATATGATGGAAAATATGAATATTTTCGTAACACTTATTGCAAAAAGTTTCGTAAGTTTTATTATCTTTGTGACATATATGCAAGTAACACACACCTATGATATCACAGGCAAAGTGAAGACTCTTGCAAGAAATAGAAAGTTGGTACAAAAGAACAAACAATGAAAGGATTATTCCTCATATTCCATGGTTTCGAAGCATTCAACGGAATCAGTAAAAAGATACGTTATCAAGTAAAAGCCCTCAAAGAATGCGGACTAGAAATGCATACGTGTTGGCTAGACGATACTGACAACCATAAACGCCGTATGGTAGATGAATCGATAATCGCCGACTATGGTTTCGGGATCAAAGGAAAAATCCTAAAAAGAATCGAATTTGACAGTATCGTACATTATGTACAGAAAGAAAACATAGACTTTATCTATGTACGCTATGTCCATAATGCCAGCCCTTTCAGCATACGGCTGATGAAACTACTAAAAAAGACCGGAGCACGTATAGTGATGGAAATCCCGACATATCCATACGACCAAGAATATAAGGGACTCCCATTCGTATACCAACGAATCCTATTTATAGACAAATGTTTCCGACAGCATCTGGCACGCTATGTTGACAAGATCGTCACTTTTTCGGACTATGACATTATTTGGAATCGCCCCACCATCCGCATCTCAAATGGAATTGATTTCAGCGAAATCCCTTTAAGAGGTCCAAAGAATGATACCGCACATTCTCTACAACTGATTGCCGTAGCGACAATGCACCCATGGCATGGTTTCGACAGAGTTATAGCCGGCATGGCAAATTACTATCGTACACATACCGACACTCATGATTATAAAGTATATCTCAATATCGTAGGCTTCGGGGTTCCCGAACTGGTGGACAGCTATAAAAAAGATGTAGCCAAACATCAGTTAGAGAAATATATCATCTTTCATAGTGCCTTATACGGCAAAGAACTGGATGCCGTGTTCGAGCAGTCGGACATGGGAATAGGCAGTCTGGCTCGCCATCGTAGCGGTATTGACAAAATTAAGACCTTAAAAAACCGTGAATATGCAGCAAGAGGCATTCCTTTTGTTTATTCAGAAACGGATGATGACTTTGAGCATCAACCATACATACTTAAGGCAGCACCGGACGATTCGCCCCTTGACATCGAAAAAGTAATTCGCTTTTATCAATCATTGAAAACAACGCCGCTCCAAATACGGATGTCTATAGAGCAATCACTTTCATGGAAAGCCCAGATGCAAATTGTTATTAATGAAACCTTTGAATAAAACTATATCACTATGAATATACAGCCACTGATCAATGCTATCCGCTATAAATTGCGTTATGGCATTACTGTAGAATGGTACAATTTCTGGTACATGGCTCTCAGATGCCATCAGAAAATAACTCCGCAGGTAGCTTCCATTGATGAGACCATTCGGATAATCGTAGAAGACCAATGTTCCGTGAGCCGTTTCGGCGATGGTGAGATGCTGCTTACCAACCCGGACAAGGAAATAGGATTCCAAAAAGGAAATGTACTCTTGGCTCAGCGTCTCAAGGAAGTATTGACAAGCCATGAAGAAGGACATTTGGTTTGTATCTCCGATACTTTCGAAAACATTTATCGCTATAACCGCAAAGCACGCCGATTCTGGAGAACTCACTTCTTTCTGTATGGCAGTTGGTGGGACCGCTTGCTGTTGCCCGACAGGCTATACTACAATACATTCATCACCCGTCCCTACATGGACTTCGCTTCCAAAGAAGACTGCCCACGGTGGTTTCACCAGATGAAAGCTATCTGGAAAGACAGGGATGTCGTATTCATTGAAGGCGAAAAAAGCCGTTTGGGGGTAGGCAACGACCTCTTTGACAATGTAAAAAGCATCAGACGTATTCTTTGTCCGCCCCGTGACGCATTTGACCGCTACGAAGAAATACTGAATGAAGCGCAAAAACTCGAGAAAACCGCTCTCTTCCTGATTGCTTTAGGACCTACGGCTACTGTACTGGCTTACGATTTATTCAAGTCCGGTTATCAGGCAATTGACGCAGGGCACGTGGACGTAGAATATGAATGGTGGCGAATGGGAGCCAAACGGAAAGTAAAGCTGGAACGAAAATATGTAAACGAAGCCGCCAACGGAAAACAAGTGTCCGACGCCGGAGAATTTTATCGGAAACAAATCATTGCTAAAATCTATTAAATCATGAAGATAGCCTATTACCTGCCCTCACTACAGGCACCTGGCGGAATAGAACGGATAGTTACATTCAAAGCCAATTATTTTGCAGAACATTTTGAAGGATACGACATCACCATCATTACATCCGAACAAATGGGTAAAGCACCACACTTTCCATTATCCCCCAAAGTAAAGCATATCGACTTAGGAGTATCTTTCGACCTGCCCTACTCTCAATCCATAGTAAGTAAAGTGCTGAAGTATCCGTTCCGCTACTATCGGTTTAAACAACGACTATCGAATCTATTGAACGAACTGAAACCGGACATTACTATCTCAACCATGCGCCGGGAACTGAACTTTATCACTAAATTGAAAGACGGTAGCCTGAAAATCGGAGAGTTTCACGTCAGCCGCTACGCCTATGGCGCAGAAGCACTGAAACGTAAAAGCCCGATTGTCAACATGATAAAGAAAAGATGGGCAAACAGATTTGTCAAAAACCAGTCTAAACTGTCCAGAGTGATTATACTTACAAGTGAAGGAGCTAAAGACTGGCCGGAACTGACTAATATCAGCATCATCCCTAATCCTATTTCTACTCCTGTAGAAGGAAAACAAACAGATATTCTGTCACATAATGCTATTGCTGTAGGGCGATATGCGCCCCAAAAAGGATTTGATATGCTAATCCCCGCCTGGAGCATTGTCGCCCAAAGACATCCGGACTGGAAACTACATATTTATGGAGAAGGCGACCTGAAAGAGAAGTTCACCAAACTAATAGATGAACTACAACTAAATAATAATTGTCTGCTTCATCACACTGTATCGAATATAGCCGAAAAATACTGTATGAGTTCGATATTTGTCTTATCAAGCCGATACGAAGGTTTTGGACTCGTTTTGGCAGAAGCAATGTCATGTGGTATACCCTGTGTCTCATTTGACTGTCCGCATGGTCCTTCGGATATTATAAAAGACCATGAAGACGGTCTACTAGTGGAGAAAGAAAATATCAAGGAACTTGCAGACAAAATCTGCTATCTGATTGAGAATGAAAATGTACGCATCAAGATGGGACACAAAGCCAGGGAAAACGTAAAACGCTTTCTGCCGGAAAATGTGATGCCACAATGGAAAAACTTATTCGAATCATTAACTTATTCTTCTAAATAACAGAACAATATATGGTAAAGTGGTATAAAACTTATCTGGAAGTATACGGGAAATCTTTTGATGAGATTTCTGACGATAGTATCCGCAAAGTCAAAAGACAACTCAAAGAACGTCAAAACGATTCTCCACTGGTATCGGTTGTACTCATTGCATACAATGAGGAACGCCATCTGGTAAGTTGTATCTGGTCACTCTCCGAGAATCATTGCCATTTCCCCATTGAAATAATAGCCGTTAACAACAATTCAACGGATAAAACGGAAGAAGTATTAAAATCATTGGGAGTTACCTATTATAACGAAACGAAGAAAGGTCCGGGATACGCCCGCCAATGCGGATTGGACCATGCAAAAGGAAAATATCATATTTGTATTGATGCAGATACTTTATATCCGCCGCATTACATTGAAACGCATGTAAAATATCTAATGAATCCGAAGGTTGCATGTACATTCAGTTTATGGAGTTTTATGGTTGACGAAAGACATTCCCGATTCGGACTATGGTGCTACGAAGGCCTGCGCGATATATACCTCCGCTTACAAGCCATCCAGCGTCCTGAACTCTGTGTGCGAGGTATGGCTTTCAGTTTTAATACGGAAATAGGACGTCGGTTTGGATTTCGTACAGATATTATCCGCGGAGAAGACGGTTCGTTAGCATTAGCTATGAAACCGTATGGAAAAATCGTATTTATTACAAGTCGCAAAGCACGAGTGCTTACAAGTAATGGAACCCTAAATTCTGAAGGATCACTGATTGATAATATATGGATACGGGTAATCAAAGCACTGAAAGAAATCACTGGACTCTTTATCAAAAAAACGGCATACAAAGATAAAGACTCTAATCTCATCAAATAAAGTCTCATCAAAATCATTATGGATATGGCAAAATATATAGCAAATATCATCTTAGTAACAGCTTGTCTTTTCACCTATACTTCCTGTATAAGAAAAATGAATCTATATGATGAGAATAGAAATACAGGCCAAGACAATAACGAAAAAGATACAGATTCTACTCCCATCTATACGTATCCTTTCGACAAAGAAACAACAAACGTTACAGCAGAAATCATTATTCACACAAAAAAAGAAATACAGACCAAAGATATTAATGTCGAAATCCCTCATTTAAAATACAATAAGACATGGATGTTGATGCTAACACAAGACGACTGCATGCAGGCTGCTTTTTGCCGTACATGGGCTGCAATAAACGGTAAACCGATCTCAAGTTCAATACCTTATCCTACTCCAACTCCCACTGATCAGAATATGAAACATCAATTATATTTTGACATCAAACATTTGCAAAAAGGGGATCTTCCCCCTACTATTATTTCCGCCAACCAATCTTTGGGATGTACAGACGGAGCAGGAAATGAAGTTCGGTTTGCTATTACTACCACTCTTGCCCCTGAAGAAAAATGGATGGATGCTGAAACAAACGTACTGCCGGGGTTTACTGCAAACTATTATCGTTTTTATATGAAATCCGGACTTATATGGGATAACATACGAGAGATGTTGAACTATGGAACAGGCATTGCCCTCCATGATGTAATGACAAAAGATGCTAATGATCCAATACAAATATTGGAACATTTTGATATTGCCCAAAACATTATTGTAGAGAAACTCACAGGAAGGGGATGCAAATTTCTTGCTGAACCCAATGGAAATAAGACATACGTAACTGCTGCTCTTCAATGTCCGGAAATTCAAACGATGACCGCACAAGCAGGAGCAATTACCCTATATCCGTATCAAGTGTCTGAAACTTTACAAAAATCTCTGATAGAACGGGAGTTTAACGATTCACCAGCATATTTTAAACAACAGATTACTGACCTGCTAAAATTACCCAAAGAAGAACGTAAAGCAATCTGCATAGGTGTTCATGGTACGGACAACAATTGGATCGACTTTTTATTATGGTTAAATAGTAATTATGGTAAAGATGGGGATGATTCGTTATGGTTTCCAAGCCAGGAAGAATATTATGAATATAACTATTATCGTTTAAACAGCCATATTAGTATAGCACAAATAGACGCAAGTTCTTTCAAATTAACAATAAATTTACCGGGAGAAAAGTTCTTCTACTATCCTTCTACCACTATCAATTTATCGGGAATTAGCATGTATGACATTGTTTCCATCGAAGGAAATGATGCATTGACCGGACTATCTTATGCTGACTACAAAGACGGTATCATGCTCAATATCGACTGTCGGAAATACCTGTTTGAACACGCCGAGAACTTCGTAAAACGATACGAGGCCAATCCTTCCGATGCTTCCAACAAAGCAGACGCCCTCTACTTTGTAAACATGCTGAAAGAATCGGCTAAAAAAGAGGCACTGAAAAAACGACTTCAATAAGTAAATCAACAAACATCTATTAAACGAGAATACAGCTATGAACGAAACTCTCATCCTCGAAATCATCTTCTGGTCCGCCCTGTTCATGGTGTTCTACACCTATCTGGGCTACGGCATCGTCCTCTACGCCCTCGTCAAGCTGAAAGAGCTTTTCGTGAAACCCGTGAAACGGGTGCTGCCACCGGACAGTGACTTGCCGGAAGTAACCCTCTTCATCACCGCCTTCAACGAAGAAGACGTGGTGGACGAAAAGATGGAGAACAGCCTCGCCCTGGACTACCCTGCGGACAAACTCCGCATCGTCTGGGTGACGGACGGAAGCGATGACGGCACAAACGACCGTCTCCAAACCCGCTGGAACGGAAAAGCAACCGTCTACTTCCAGCCGAAATGGCAGGGAAAGACAGCCGCCATGACACGAGGAATGACACTCGTCCGGACCCCGCTTGTCGTCTTTACGGACGCCAACACAATGGTCAACAGCGAGGCAATCCGTGAAATCGTACTGGCTTTTCAAAACCCGAAAGTGGGCTGCGTGGCAGGAGAAAAACGTATAGCCGTACAGACGAAGGACGGAGCAGCCGCCGGAGGCGAAGGCATCTACTGGAAATACGAATCGACACTGAAAGCGCTCGACTCCCGTCTCTACTCAGCTGTAGGCGCTGCCGGAGAACTGTTTGCCGTCCGCCGCGAACTCTTCGAACCGATGGAACCGGATACGCTGCTCGACGACTTCATCCTCTCTCTCCGCATCGCCATGAAAGGATACACCATCGCCTACTGCACCAATGCCTACGCCATCGAAAGCGGATCGGCAGATATGGGTGAAGAGGAAAAACGAAAAGTGCGTATCGCTGCCGGAGGATTACAGTCGATCTGGCGTCTGCTCCCGTTGCTGAATCCTTTCCGTTACGGAATCCTGAGTTTTCAGTACACGTCGCACCGGGTATTGCGCTGGTCTGTCACTCCATTCCTGCTGTTTGCGCTGTTACCACTGAATATAGTCGTTTTGCTATTGGGCGAATCTCCCCTGTTTTATGGCACCCTGCTGGGGTTACAGATTCTTTTCTACGGAATGGGATACTGGGGATATTACCTCTCTACCAGACAAATAAAGAATAAAGTACTGTTTATTCCCTATTATTTCTTATTCATGAACGTGAATGTGCTCAAAGGAATCGGCTATCTGAAAAGAAAAAAAGGAAGCGGCGCCTGGGAAAAAGCAAAACGTGCCGAAAAATAAGAACAGAGAATCAAATATTTTGCTATCTTTGCATGAAACAGAATCTTATAAATCTAATCGGACAAGCATGAACAGAACATTACATGAGGCAGATAATGCGCAGAGAATACTGAAGTTGACCGCCGACACCATGCTATTAGTCGATAGAAATGGCATTTGCATTGATATTGATATTCATAGCAATTTATGGTTTTTACAAGAAGAGAGGCTCTTAGGAAAAAATATATTCGAACGGATGCCCGAACACACCCGTGAGAAGGTTTACAGCACCTTCCAGACCGTGCTTCGGGAACAGCGAAGCATCAGCAAGAACTACAAGCTGGAACTGGAGGATAATACCTATTATTTCAAGTGTATCATGTATCCTTACGATGACATGGTGCTCTGCCAATATCGGGACATCACCCAGCGAAGCAACGTGAAACGCCAGCTGGAACAGGTGAACCGAAATCTGAGGGAGATACAGAAAGTGGCTCAGATCGGACAGTGGATGTACAACACCCGCGACAATGTCTTCTATTACATGGGCTACACCGGAGTATTGTGCGAGGAATCTTCCAGAAGTATCTCTCTGGAGAAATATCAGGAATTTATCGTCGAAGAAGACCGCCTGAGCTTCACCAACTGGTGCCGGAAAAATGAGGAAGGACTCAACGAAGATAGTATCAGCTATCGGGTCCGTGTCGCCGGAGAGATTTACTATATGCGCCTTCAGGCTTATCTGCGAGACGAACTACCGAACGGCAGCTGCAACATCGAAGGTTACATCCAGAACATCACTGACATACAGCGTCGCAGAAACGACATCAACACGCTGACGCACGCTATCAACAACGCAAAGGAGAGCATCTTCGCCGCCAAAGAGGACGGTACGCTGATCTTCGCCAACCGCCAGTTCCTCCACAACCACGGCATCCCGGAAAGTGAGGAGATCGGCAAGCTGAAAATCTATGAAATCGCCGGCGATATGAACACGCAGGAAGACTGGCATGAACGCTGCAAGGATATCCTGCACGGAGGAAGCAGAAGTTTCGTCGCCCATCATCCTTCGAAGGTCAGCAAGAATATATTGGCTTACGAGGGAATCATGTACAACGTCACCAATGACTCCGGTGAAGAAAGTTACTGGTCATTCTCCCACGACATATCCGAGCGACTGCACTACGAAGCGCAAATCAAACGACTCAACCTGATCATGGATACTACCATCGACAACCTCCCCGCCGGAATTGTCGTCAAGGAGATCAACAACGATTTCCGATATATCTACCGCAACCGGGAATCGTACAACCGGAATCTGTGCATCGGCGAATCTATCGGCAAGAATGACTTCGACTACTATCCCCCCGAAGTGGCAGAAAAGAAAAGGGAGGAAGATACACTAGTTGCCACCACCGGACGGGGACTGCACTGGACAACCGAAGGGAAAGACAAAAACGGAAACGAGATCATCCTCGACAAACGGAAAATACGGGTGGACGGAGACGAACTTTCCTCCCCCATCATCGTCAGCATCGAATGGGACATCACGGAACTGGAGAAGATCAAACGGGAACTTCAGACATCCAAAGAGAAAGCCGAAATGTCGGACAAACTGAAGTCTGCTTTCCTCGCCAACATGAGTCATGAAATACGCACACCTCTGAATGCCATCGTCGGCTTCTCGCATCTGATAGCCGAAAGTGAAAATAAGGAAGAACGTAAAACATTTTATGAGATCGTCGAAGCCAACAACGAACGTCTGCTGCAACTGATCAACGAGATTCTTGATCTTTCGAAGATCGAATCGGGCATTATCGAGTTCACCAGCGCACCGATAAATATCAACAGTCTGTGTAAAGAAGTACATGACGCTCACGTATTTCGCACGCCGCAAGGGGTACAACTGATCTACGAGCCATCCGAAAACGGACTGGTGATAGAGACTGACAAGAACCGGGTGTTCCAGGTGTTCTCGAATCTGATAGGTAACGCATTCAAATTCACGAAAGCAGGCAGCATTAGTTACGGCTATAAACTGGTAGGTAATCAGATCGTTTTCCACGTGACTGATACCGGTACGGGCATCGAACCGGAGAAGATAGGACGTGTGTTCGAACGTTTCGCCAAGTTGAACAACTATGCGCAGGGGACGGGACTCGGACTGTCTATCTGTAAAACAATTGTCGAACGATTGGGAGGTGAAATCTCCGTTTCTTCGGTGGTAGGTCAAGGGACGACTTTCACGTTCACCCTGCCTTACGAGTCGGAACAATCGACCGGCACGGGTTCTATGAAGATTGACATGGCTTCTACGGAGACGTCAGTAGAAACGTCTGTCAAGGAGGATTCTGAAAAGACTTCCGGAAATACGGACGATAATAGTTCCGATAGTATTTCCGCCAATGCCTCTCCAAGCCAGCGGACTATTCTGATAGCGGAAGATGAGGACAGTAACTTCGATTTGCTGAAAGCTATTCTTGGAAGAAAGTACAGGCTTATACGTGCACGGGACGGTATGGAGGCCGTTACCTCATACGATGAAGCGAAGCCGGACCTTATTCTGATGGATATCAAAATGCCTAATCTCGACGGTCTGGAGGCTACGAAGATCATTCGTGAGCTCTCTCCTACTGTGCCCATTATCGCACAAAGTGCTTATGCTTATCAACAGGATCAGATCGCTGCAACGGATGCCGGATGCAGCGACTTCATCGCCAAACCGATCTCGCAAGCGAAGCTCAAGGATATGATTAATAAATGGTTACCATAAAATGAAAGCCTTATATAGATTACTTTACTACCTGTCTATCCTGCTGACGAGTATTCTGGCAGGTTCCACATTAGCCGGAGCCTTCGCCGGAGATGCTTCGCCGGACGGCTTTAAGCTGATGCCCTTTATCGGATTGGTTCTGCCGATACTTTTGCTGGCTAATGTCGCCTCTGCCATCTATTGGACGGTTCGCTGGCGATGCTGGGTTTTCATTCCTTTAATCGCCATACTGGGAAATTGGGGGTATCTGACCCGTGTCCTCCAGTTCCCGCTTTTTGATTCGGCTTCCCAACCGAATACTGAATCTTCGTTTCTGAAGAAAAACGAAAGGGACACCGAATCAGCACTGACTATTGCCACCTATAACGTTAACAGCTTTAATCACGAGCACACAGGTTTCTCATGCAAGCAAATCGCTGCTTACATGAAGGAGCTCGGTGTAGATATCTTCTGTTTTCAAGAGTTTGGGATCAATCATGAATTTGGTATTGACAGTCTTCGCACCGTTCTTTCCGAATGGCCGTATTACTATGTACCTTCTTCTCCTGCCGGGGAGAGTCTTTTGCAACTGTCTGTGTTCAGCCGTTATCCCATCAAGGAGAAGCAGCTCGTCACCTACCCAAATTCCAACAACTGCAGCCTGTGGTGTGATATCGACATTAACGACCAAACAATCCGTCTGTTCAACAATCATCTGCAGACTACGGAAGTCAGCCGCAACAAGCGCAAACTGGAAAAAGAACTTCGTGCGGATGATACCGACCGTGCGGAACGTGCCGCTCTCACCCTTGCCGATGGTCTGCACGAGAACTTCAAGAAACGTGCCGCACAAGCTGAACATATCAATCAATTGATTTCCGCTTCTCCCTATCCCACCCTGGTATGTGGTGACTTCAACTCTCTCCCTTCTTCATATGTATATCAAACGGTAAAAGGAGAAAAACTGAATGATGGTTTTCAGACCTGCGGACATGGGTATATGTACACTTTCCGATATTTCAAGCATCTGCTGAGAATCGACTATATCCTCCATTCGTCTGAGTTTCAAGGGGTAGATTACTTCTCTCCGGATTTGGAGTATAGTGATCATAATCCGGTGGTGATGAGAATGAGGTTATAAACCTTACGCTGTATATCACTATATAGAAAGGCTACAAAAAAGCCAGTTAACTCATTATGAATTAACTGGCTTCCCATTAAAATAAAATCCTTCTTTTTAACTTTAAAACTTGTATTAGAAAGTAACTTTTACTCCTAATTGCATAGACCATGCACTACCAATGGTATTGGTATATTGCCATGATGATCTTTCTTTAAAAGCTTCACGTGAATTAGCATTTATCTGGTAAGTCAAGGGTTCACCAACTTTGCTAGCAGTTTTTAATAACTGTACATTGTCATAACTCTTGAGACCACAAGATTGATATGCTCCCCATTTTGAATTAATCATATTTCCTACATTCAGCATATCAAGGCTAACCTGTATTCCATATTTACGCCCACCTAAAGTTGCATAAAAATCCTGAGCAATTTTAAAATCAAAGCGATTAATCCAAGGTGTTAAAGATCCATTACGTTCCACATATTTTCCCTTACGATCTTTAAGATAAGAATCATTGTTCACAAAATCCCAAAAATCTTTAGCTTGATCTACAGCAGAATAAGTAATAGCACCACTTTTATCTGTAATATCAACAAAGGTCATTTCATCCTGAGAGTTAGGCACGTATATTAAATCCGAATAATTGCCATCACCATTCATATCATTATAATATGTATAGGAATAACGTCCTGTATGATATCCTGAATAAAATAACGAGAACGTTGTCTTTAAGCATTTAGCATAATTAATTTCATAAGAAGCATTAGCAATAATACGATGGGGCGTAGAAAATAAAGAATAAGATACTCCAGGATCATTCAATGAATTTACTGCCACATTATTTTGCCATGCTGAATTAGGTGCTGACCCAGGATTTGCAGTCAGATCTTTAGCCATTGTATAAGTATAGCCGATAGACCCTGTAAAACCAAAATCGTATTTCTTTGTCAAAATAGCATTAAAAGAATATTGATATCCTTTATCTTCTCCATTAGAAAGTTTTACTACTACATTCTTACCATTAGTATAATCATTATACTCGTATTTTTTTGAAGCCCAATAAATACGATCCGGTTGTTCATTATACACACCCGTAGGCTCAGCCTCATTCATATTGATCTGCGCAACATTATAAATATCTCTTGTATACATTGCTCCAACAGATAACATAAAATCATACGGCAGTTGAATATCCACATTCAAATTACTACGCCAAACTTGCGGCATCTTAAACTTAGGATCTACATATGCTATAACATCAGGTGCTTGCTCTGAAGGTGTAGAAGGAAATAAACTGGGATATTTCTGCAGAGTTTCTCTATAATTAGGATTAAAACCAAAGTCAGCAGGTAAAGAGCCCGGATTTTTTTGTGTATTATACTCTACCATATTTTGGTATAAGCCCGAATTACTTGGTTGATTAGTGAACCATACAAAAGGTAACAATCCAGTAAAGATTCCTGTACCTCCTGATACAATTACGGAGCGATCACCTTTTACATCCCAATTAAAACCGACTCTTGGCGAAAACAAGACTTGCGTCTTCGGCCACTTAGAAATATCGACATGAGTATTATTTACAAAAGCTAATTCCTCTATTGACTTGTTAGAATCCAATGAATTCATATATATTGGCATATCCAGACGTAAGCCATAAGTCAAACGAAAATTAGGAGTAAGAGACCATACGTCTTGGGCATACACACCAGCCATTCCGAATGTCAACTCAGAACCTGGAGCATCATTACCATTATACCCATATGTAATACCATAAATGGTAGGTACTTTTCCCTGCATAAAATCATCCATTGAATCATAACGATAATATCCGTAAGGGCCTCTCAAATAAGAATTTTTAAAATATTGGCGTTCAAAAGAAACGCCAGCAAGCAATTCATGTTTTCCTAATGATATACTCACATTATCAACAAGACTAAATACATTATTGATAACCTGATTATTAGGAGTAAACACTTCTGTACCTAAAGTTATATATTGCTTTCCGTCCTTATATATATCGACAAAAGGAAAATCAGAGCCTTTCTGCTCGCGTGTATCACTAATATGAGTATATGTGGCTAACAGTTTATTCTGAACATTATTCGAGAAACGACTATTTAACTCGCCTGTTATCGATGTTACTACGTTTTTCATCTTATAGTTTGAATTACCAAAAGAAAAGGCATCCAAACCATAACGATTAGAATTAGTACTAGTTATAATAGTGGACTTAGCGCTTACTTCTCTGTCATCTTCTGAGGAAACAGAATTAAAACGCACTGTCAACTTATGATTCTGATGTATATTCCAATCAATACGAGCCATTAACTTCCAATTATCACTTTGGAAATTATTGAAGTTCTCATACTGTCCGGGGTCATAATCATATTTAGTTTTAACAAAGTCACTGATAGTACGCATATCACCCACCCAAGTACGTGAGATACGTTTTCCGCTATCCCCTGTTCCATTTTGATCTTGATTAGGAAGCCAAGTTACCCCCGGAGTTTCCTTATTTTCAATTTCAGCATTCAAGAAGAAGAAAAGCTTATTCTTAATGATTGGACCTCCAAAAGTTACACCATATGAATGAGAGTTGTATTCTTTTGCTTTAAGAATATCCTCACCGTCAATAGAGCTCCCTGCAAATCCTCTTGGTTTATGATAGGTATATGCAGTACCCGAAAATGAGTTTGTTCCACTTTTTGTTACAGCATTAATAGAAGCACCTGTGAAGTTGGAATATTTAACATCGTAAGGAGAGACATTTACAGTAATCTCATCGATTGCATCTAAAGATATGGGTTGAGAATCTCCTCCAGGTAAATTATTAGAACTTAATCCGAAACTATTATTAAACGAAGCACCATCAATCGTTATATTGTTATAACGTCCATCACGCCCCGCAAAAGAACTGCTTCCACCTGCATAAGGAGAGAGCTTTGTGAAATCTGTTATACTTCTGTTAATAGTAGGTAAAGTGTTCATCTGACGTTCACTTACATTAGTAACAGTACCTATTTTTTCGATAGTTTTTGGTGCTGTTACTACTACTTCATCCAACAACTCTGAACTTTCTTTCAAAGAAACATTCAATACGTAGTTTTCTCCTAATGACAACTGGATGCCCTTGTAAATGGCTGACTGATAGCCGACATAGGTGATTTCAACTTTGTAAGGACCGCCTGTACGCATACCTTGCAGATTGAATTGCCCACTGACATTGGTCACTGTACCATAGCGGGTACCGGAGGGCTCGTGAATAGCAACGATCGTTGCTCCAATAATAGGTTCATCTTGTGCTGTTACTTTACCACTCATACTTGCTGTGGTAACTTGCGCACTCATCGTAGCAGTAATCAGTAACATTACGACCACTAAAAAAGACCGCATTCTCTTCAACATAATGTAATTTATTAGTTAATACTAATTGTTTGTTTCATTGAAACTGTGCACAAAGATAATTAATATTATTTAGACTTAGATGACAATTATGCTACATTCTTTTAAGAGAGATAAACATTTTATTGCTTTCGAAAACAATAAAGGCCCTGCAATGTTTGCAGAGCCTTTCACTTTCGTATATTAAGCGAGATTTAACTTGTAATCTGTCAGCAAATACTAGTCAGTCATTAGGTTTCTATAACGAACACGCTTCGGTTCTTCATTGCCCAGACGCTTCAATTTGTTTTCCTCATATTCTGAATAGGAACCTTCAAAGTAGAATACATTAGAGTCTCCTTCAAAAGCGAGGATATGCGTACAGATACGATCAAGGAACCAACGATCGTGAGAGATGACTACCGCACACCCTGCAAAGTCTTCCAAACCTTCCTCCAAAGCACGAAGGGTGTTCACGTCAATGTCATTGGTCGGCTCATCGAGCAGCAGAACGTTACCTTCTTCTTTCAGAGCGATCGCCAGATGCAGACGGTTTCTTTCACCACCGGAAAGAACACCACAAAGTTTTTCCTGATCGGCACCGGCAAAGTTGAAACGGGACAGGTACGCACGTGCATTGATATCACGTCCACCCATACGGATCAAATCATTACCACCGGAGATTACCTGATAGACGCTCTTGTTCGGGTCAATGTCTTTATGCTGCTGGTCTACATAGGATACCTTTACGGTCTCTCCTACTTCAAACTCACCTTTATCTACCGTTTCCAATCCCATAATCAGACGGAAAAGAGTTGTTTTTCCTGCACCGTTAGGACCGATGACACCGACAATACCGTTAGGAGGAAGCATAAAGTTCAGATCATCGAACAGCAGTTTGTCGCCGTATGCCTTCGCTACGTGTTTTGCCTCGATTACCTTATTACCCAGACGGGGACCATTCGGGATAAAGATTTCCAGCTTCTCTTCTTTCTCCTTCAAGTCTTCATTCAGCAACTTGTCGTATGAATTAAGACGGGCTTTTCCTTTCGCCTGACGAGCTTTCGGAGCCATGCGCACCCATTCCAACTCACGTTCCAGTGTTTTACGACGCTTGCTGGCGGTCTTTTCTTCCATTTCCATCCGTTTGGTCTTCTGTTCCAGCCAGGATGAGTAGTTTCCCTTCCAAGGGATACCTTCGCCACGGTCGAGTTCGAGAATCCATCCGGCAACGTGATCAAGGAAGTAACGGTCGTGAGTTACGGCGATAACTGTACCTTCGTATTGCTGCAAATGTTGTTCCAGCCAGTCGATAGATTCAGCATCCAAGTGGTTGGTAGGCTCATCGAGCAACAGGATGTCCGGTTTCTGCAACAACAAACGGCAAAGAGCGACACGACGGCGTTCACCTCCGGAGAGATTCACCACCGGCTGATCTTCGGGCGGACAACGGAGCGCATCCATCGCACGTTCCAGTTTACTGTCCAGATTCCATGCATCAGTTGCGTCGATGATATCTTGCAATTCTCCCTGACGGGCGAAAAGTATATCCATCTTGTCCTGATCTTCATAATACTCGGGCAAACCGAATTTCTGATTGATTTCTTCGTATTCTGCCAGTGCGTCAACGATCGGTTGCACACCTTCCATTACTACTTCTTTTACTGTCTTTGTGTCGTCCAGATAAGGTTCTTGTGCCAAATAGCCCACAGAATATCCCGGAGAGAAGACCACTTCTCCCTGATAGGATTTCTCCAGCCCCGCGATAATCTTCAATAAGGTAGATTTACCGGAACCGTTCAGACCGATAATACCAATCTTCGCTCCATAGAAGAACGACAGGTAAATGTCTTTCAGTACATTTTTATTTGGTTGGAAAGCTTTGCTCACTCCCACCATTGAGAAGATGATTTTTTTATCGTCAGCCATATATTAATGATTGTATATTGTTGATAATGGCACAAAGATAAGAAAAATGTTTGAAATGCTTTGGAGTTCTAAAAAAATGTTCTACCTTTGCACCCGCAATTCGAAAGAAAGCATAAAGGATTGATTCAGTAGCTCAGCAGGTAGAGCACAACACTTTTAATGTTGGGGTCCTGGGTTCGAGCCCCAGCTGGATCACGGAGTAAAAAACCTCTGATAATCATTGATTATCAGAGGTTTTTTTATTAATATACACAGAACATAGATATAAGACTCTACATAAAGCCCAAAACATATCCAATATCGAATCGATGACAAACAGACCTACACCAAACAATCGGCTCATAGAATGATAAACTTCTTTTTCCAGTTATTGTTTCCATCTTTACCTTATATATTATAAAAGCGCGGCAAAGATACAACTTTAAGAAATAGCGGAAATGAACATTTGTTAATAAAAAGATGGCTATTCCGGACAACTGTTTACTGAAAAAATAGCTTATTTTTGCAAAGAATGCAAGATTAGTCAAATGGTTGAATCAGAAATAAATAAAAGATATTGCCAAAGCTGCGGAATGCCGCTCCGCTTCGACGTGGAGGAATATTTAGGCACCAACTCTGACGGTTCGAGGAGTGATGAGTTTTGTTATTACTGCCTGAAGGATGGGAAATACATTGTTGATATATCCATGTGGGAAATGATCGACATCTGGATAAAATATACAGATAAATATAATGAATACGCAGACACGGACTATTCTCCGAAAGAGCTGAGGGAGATACTGGACAAACGCCTTCCCACACTGAACAGATGGCGGCAAAAGCAAGAGACAAGCAGCCTTCATCATAAGATGATTCAGAACATAATAGTGTACATCAACGGTCATCTGACGGAGGTACTGAATACCGACACGCTGAGTTCGATGAGCGGACTGTCCAAATTTCATTTCAGAAGAGTGTTCCGCACCGCTACCGGAGAGAATATCGGCAGTTACATACAGCGTTTGCGCATGGAACACGTTGCACATCTGCTGATCTCTACGGACTATACGCTAAAGCAAATCATAGAGCAAACGAGTTATCAGACTAAATACAGTATCGCCAAAGCTTTTAAGAAACATTTTGGTATATCAACTTCTCAATACAGAGAGAAGCACAGACCGAACGGTGAAAATCCGGCAACAAACATAAAACCGGAGATAAAAGTGATCAGCCCGATAAAGATATTCTGCATCGAAGTGGGTGAAGCGTATAAAAACAAACTAAAATACAGATTACTTTGGAATAAACTACTGCATCATGCCGAACAGTATGAAGCAGACCCACGATATGACAAGTTTATCAGCCTTAGCATGGACGATCCGTCGATTACGCCTACGGAGAAGTGCCGGTTCTATCTAGGCATCACCCTTCGCGATGATACTAAAGCGAGACCGGTACCGGGAATCATGCAAATTCCCGGAGGGCGATATGCCGTGTTCAGACATACGGGGAGCTATTCTTCTTTACACAAAGTGTACAGGAGCATTTATGAGGAATGGTTTCCGAAAAGTAAATACCATCCCCAAAGCACATTCAGCTTTGAGATGTATATGAATCATCCGTCCACCACGGAAACGTCGGAATTACTAACAGAAATATATATACCGGTCATACGGAAATAATCACCATTAAAACAGAATCTATGGCAAAGATATCAGAAATCATGCTTTTACAGCAGCCGGAACAGCCCGCTTTGGCTATTGAAGTACAAACCTACATGAAAGGTATGTCACAGGCTATCGGAGAGAATTTTGTAAGAATAGACTCTTTATTCAAGAAACAGGGAGAAGTAACCACGGATATCCCCTTCGTAGAGTACCCCGACTTCGAAAGCCTGACCGAAGATCGTATAAAAATGATTATCGGACTGAAATCTTCGAAACCTTTACAAGGTGACGAAAAAATACAATCTGTCATCCTCCCCGCCAGAAGAATAGTCGTATGTCTGCACAGAGGAAATTACAATGAACTGGCACAGCTGTACAATGAGATGACCGAATGGATAAAAACAAATGGCTACAAGGCCTCGGGAACATCAATAGAGTATTATTACAGCAATCCGGATGTACCCGAAGAGGAACATGTCACAAGAGTTGAAATGCCTTTACTCTAAAAGCAAGAGAATAGTTGCCGTAAACTCTTACCAAACAATAAGAAGCAGAGAAGCCGTCATACAGTATCACCTTGTCTGATAAAGTACCGGCATTCCCTGCTTCAATAGTTCTTTAGAAATTAGCCTTGCGTTTCTTCACTTCTTCTACGAGTTTCGTAAAGGATTTCTCCTTTTTACGTTTTTCATGTTCGGAAGCGGAGAAGTGCCATGCTTCTCGTCTGAGTTTCAGATAACTCTCATATACCTTATGATCTAACGTACCATTATGTACCGCCTCTAAAACAGCACAACCCGGCTCGTCGATATGTTTACAATCGCTGAAACGGCATGATTCCGCATAGTCGGATATTTCAAACATTTCGGTGAGCGAATCGGGATTGTCAATCGCCAAACCAAATTCCCGAACACCCGGAGTGTCGATTAAAACACCTGAGCCATCCATCAATACCATTTCCCGACGAGTCGAAGTATGCCGCCCCTTCCCTGTAGACAGGCTTATATCAGAAGTATTCAATACCGATTTCCCGCAAAGGGCATTCACCAAAGAACTCTTGCCGACACCCGAAGAGCCGACAAACACAACTGTTTCGCCTTTTGTTATGGATTCCCGCAACCGAAGAATCGTTTGAGGTTGACGAATACTTGTGATAAATACAGGAAACTGACGGGCAATGTGTTTGATCGCTTCATCTATTTTCTGTCTGTCACAACCTAAATCGGCTTTATTGAGCACTAATACCGGTTTGATTTTTTCTTCCATTACCTGGGCAATGAAACGTTCCGCCCTGCGAACATTGAAATTATCATCAAGGCTTTGCACAATAAATGCCTTATCGACGTAAGAAGCAATGGCCTGCCGGTCGGCTACCCTTCCGTTCTTCTTTCGATACAACGCCCGTTCACGGGGCAATATATCAACTATAATCCCTTTGTTTGCATCGAATGGCTGAAAAATCACCCAATCGCCCGTACAAGGATATTCATCAGGCACTCTGCCATAAATCATATTTCCTGTTAACTCGCACAAATATACACCATCCTCTGCAACTACTTCATAACAGGTTTTATGTGTCACGATGATTCGTCCATGAGACATATCTTTATATTGTGAGATTTGTTTTTGCCGGAATAGATTATCACTCCAACCATATAATGACAGATTATTATTTTCGTTACTCATTATTTTAATGTATATAGCATACACGTAAAAGCACAACAATGCTTTCGCTATTGTATGCGGGTATAAAAACTAAAGTTATATAATATAGGAAAATCACTTCCGGAAAGATTATCCGAAAGTATGGAAGTTCGAATCTGTTAAAGTGAACAGATTCTTATCAGACCAAATCCGATGTAATAAATGATGAGTTAAACATCCACTAGTTTTAATGAAACATTATAATTTTAATGCGTCAAAGATATGAGAAATAAATAACAGAGCCAAATGAATGATGAAATATGTGTCAAAAGCCAATGGATACGCGGCCTGACGTTTCCATTTTCCATTCTCTTGATTTTTTGTCGTACTGGTATTCCGCACCGACACTTACTTCCGTATTCTTTTTCACATCGACCGAGATAGAGGCTCCTACCCCTGTATGTGGAAATAACGGATTATAAGCCGGAGGAGGTGTATTTCCCCCCATAAAATATTGTCCCCAGACATTTAACCGGACATTTCTGGCTAAAGAATAATGCATTCTCGTATATATTCCCGCTATATCTTGCCTCGCTATAGGCAAAGCCAAATAGAATTGCCGACTCAAGGTCCCTCCCGCTTCAACGAAAAATCTTTGAGAAGGAATCCAGCGCATTCCGGCATTTACCGCGACATATTGCCCCAATCCCAGATAAGTCTTTTGTTCTGCACTCCCAATAAAGGAAAGCTGTCCATTCATAGAATGCTGACGAAAATTATAAAAATCCGTCAATGTCGGATTACTTTCCAGCAATGCCGGAAAATCGTAAAAATAGGGAGATAAGCCCGATGCAGGACTTGAAGGTGTCAGACCGTATGTCTGCATGGACTTATCACCTGTTGCGAGCTTTTTAACCTCTATATCCGGTAACTTCGGTTCTATGTTTTTTGCTTCGGGCAACTGACGTCCGCTCACTTCCGTGGAGCTATTTTTCTTTTGCACATCTATTTTATTCTCCTTTTCTATAGTTTGAGAAAAGGCAGTAGCAACACAAGCAAAAGACACAAAAACAAAGACAGCAACTGTTCTAATCATAATATTCTCCTTTCTTTTATCAGGGGCTATATTATTAATACAACTATCCGGTTAAAAGCTCAATGATCGGTAACATATTTTTTATTTTAAAGCAGAGATAGATTGATAGACAGCTTTTGCCATTACCTGCGCCCCCTTTTCGTTCGGATGAATACGGTCCGGAAAGAGTTCGGGCATTCCGTCCATAGCAGTATGAAGGTCTATAACAGACAGGTTGTTTTTCTTGGCGAGCTTCTTGATCATCGGAATGATTTCTTTAGAGATAATATCATCGTTGATGCCGTCACCTGTCAGATAAGCTTTGGAAGGATAGCAGAGATAAATCTTCGGCTGCGAAGGAAGAACTTTGAAAGCGTCGATCATGGTCTGCGCATCTTTCATAAAGTCTGCTTTGTATTTCCAGTTAAATGATTTGCTGTCATTTGTACCAAGTTTGATAACGACGATGTTAGGATTGAAAGCCAATGCATTCTTATAAGCAGGTTCGTTCATATAAGGATGATCTCCTTTGTTCAGCATGGTACGGGCGCTCACTCCGAAGTTTTTCACCCAGTAGTTGTCGCCCAGCATACGGGCTAGTACGGAAGGATAGCTGTCGCGGCTGCGATTTCTTATTCCTGCTCCGAACGTAATACTGTTGCCGATGCAAGCCACACGGACGGCATCTTTGCGAGGAGCCTTGAAACTACGCAACCAAGAAGTCAGTTCGTTCTGCATTTCACTCTTGTAAAGGAAATCTTCACGGATTCCCCAACCGTGTCCGCCTGTAGGATAAATATGGAGAACGGAAGGAACACCTTTCTTATTTAAAGCCAGATAATAGTTGACTCCGTTGGCAGGAGGAACTACCTTGTCATCATCGCTATAAACAATGAAAGCACGGGGAGTCTCTTTGGTCACTTGCTTCTCGTTGGAGAATTCTTTTTCCAGATCGGCAGAAGCGTCCTTGCCCAACAGATTGTCATGAGAGCCCATGTGAGTGAAAGATTTGTCCATCGTGATCACCGGATAGAAAAGAATCTGGAAGTTGGGACGAAGTGCTTCAGGCGCATGTGTAGCGATGGTCGAAGCCAGATGGCCTCCGGCAGAAGACCCCATGATACCAATATCATTCGGATTCAGATTCCATACGTCAGCGCTGTCACGTACCATTTTCATGGCTGCTTCGGCGTCGGAGATCGGGAGGGTGCGGTCGCCTTTCGGCATCCGGTATTTGAGAACAATCAATGCAATTCCTTGTTTGTTGAAATACGGCGCCCAGTCATACCCTTCGTGATTGACCGCCAAGCCGGAGTATCCCCCACCCGGACAGGCTACCACAGCACGACCTGTCGCCAGTTCCGGTGCCGGCAGGAAAACACGAAGAGAAGGCTGTTCAATATCAAATGGTTTTGGCGTACTTTGTGCCGAGACTTGCAGACCTGTCAATAGCAGGACCAGCAATACAAAAAGAGAAGAGAATTTCTGTTTCATAGTATCTGTATACTTTGATTAATGAATATTTGATGTGCGAAGATAGTAAATTTATGTATCTTTGCGCCTCCTTTTAAATAGAAAAAATGATATGCAAGGAATTAAGAATCTGACACACGGCCCTATCAACCGCCAACTTTTCAATCTGGCGATGCCTATCATGGCAACGTCGTTTATACAGATGGCATACAGCCTTACAGACATGGCATGGGTAGGACGATTGGGCAGTGAGGCTGTAGCCGCCATCGGTTCGGTAGGAATCCTGACGTGGATGTCCGGTTCTATCTCCTTATTAAATAAGGTAGGGTCCGAAGTCAGCGTAGGCCAATCCATCGGTGCGCAGAATCAGGAAGATGCCCGCCAGTTCGCTTCACACAATATCACGATTGCTCTGATCATTTCGATCTGCTGGGGCGGACTGCTGTTCATGTTCGCAAGCCCCATTATCCGCATCTATGAACTAGAAGAGCACATCACAGCCAATGCCATCGAATACCTGCGGATTATTTCCACCGCATTGCCGTTCATATTCCTGTCCGCTGCCTTCACAGGTATCTATAATGCAGCGGGACGAAGCAAAATTCCATTCTATATCAGTGGGACGGGACTGATTATGAATATCATTCTCGACCCTCTGTTTATCTTCGGCTTCGGGCTGGGAACAAACGGTGCCGCCTACGCTACATGGCTCTCGCAGGCAACGGTTTTCGCCATCTTCATCTACCAGCTGCGTTTCCGCAAAGACGCCCTGCTCGGTGGTTTCCCCTTCTTCTCCCGACTGAAGAAAAAGTACACACGGCGTATTCTGAAACTAGGTCTGCCCGTAGCTACCCTAAACACCCTGTTCGCCTTCGTCAATATGTTCCTCTGCCGTACCGCATCCGAACAGGGCGGACACATCGGACTGATGACTTTCACCACCGGCGGTCAGATAGAAGCCATCACCTGGAATACCTCCCAAGGTTTCTCCACCGCACTTAGCGCCTTTATTGCCCAGAACTTCGCCGCCGGACGAATAGAACGGGTACTGAAAGCCTGGCACACCACCCTATGGATGACGGGAATCTTCGGAACTTTCTGCACGCTGCTGTTTGTCTTTTACGGCAATGAGGTCTTTTCGATCTTTGTCCCCGAACAGGCAGCTTACGAAGCCGGAGGTGTATTTCTGCGTATCGACGGATATTCGCAGCTGTTTATGATGCTCGAAATCACGATGCAGGGAGTGTTCTACGGCATCGGGCGTACCGTGCCTCCCGCCATTGTCAGCATTGTATGCAACTATATGCGCATTCCGCTTGCCATCCTGTTTGTACGGATGGGCATGGGAGTAGAAGGTATCTGGTGGGCAGTATGCGTCACAACGATTGCCAAAGGACTGATTCTCTTGGGATGGTTCACCATGATCAGGAAAAAATGCTTAAATCTGCCTTCCGTGTCAACAAGGTAGTAGTGTCGTTTGTTATTTTACATATACAAAGATCGTCCGGAGTTATTTTAACTTAAAAAGTATGACCTTGGCAAATAATATGTATCTTTGCGTTGTTAATTTATTAAAGTATTATTTTATAAACCTATTTAAAAAACATTGCATTATGAACAAGATGAAATGGATGGTTCTCTTCATGAGTATAACCATGATATTCAGTGGCTGCGCAAGCATGAACAATACGGGCAAAGGTGCCGCAATCGGCGGTGGTTCGGGTGCTGCATTGGGTGCTATCCTCGGCGGTGTTATCGGTAAAGGCAAGGGTGCTGCCATCGGTGCGGCTATCGGTACTGCAGTAGGTGCAGGAACAGGTGCCCTTATCGGAAAGAAGATGGATAAAGCGGCAGCAGAAGCAAAACAAATTGAAGGCGCACAAGTAGAGCAGATAACTGACAACAACGGATTGCAGGCAGTAAAAGTTACATTCGATTCAGGTATTCTTTTCACTACCGGTAATGCAACTCTGAGTGCTGCTGCCAAGTCTGCATTGAGCAAGTTCGCCAACAACGTACTCAACCAGAACAGGGACATGGACGTATCCATCTACGGATATACCGACAATCAGGGCTGGAGAAACAGTACTGCCGAACAAAGCCGTCAGAAAAATCTGAACTTGTCACAGGAACGTGCACAGAGTGTAGCCAGCTACCTGTTAAACTGCGGCGTTTCTTCCAACCAGATTAAAGGTGTGCAGGGAATGGGCGAAAGCGATCCTATCGCCAGCAACGACACAGCTGCCGGAAGAGAACAGAATCGTCGTGTAGAAGTTTACATGTACGCAAGTGAACAGATGATTAAAGATGCACAGGCCGCTTCCAATTAAAAAAATATTGCGTTATGCGCGCAACCTGCTGATTTTCTTCTTTGCATCTACCATTCTGGCTGTGATCGTCTACCGCTTTATGCCGGTGTATGTCACTCCGCTGATGGTCATCCGAAGTGTACAGCAGCTTGCGTCAGGAGATAAACCCACGTGGAAACACACGTGGGTTTCTTTTGATAAAATATCTCCTCACCTGCCGATGGCGGTCATCGCCTCCGAAGACAACCGCTTTGCCGAACACAACGGATTCGACTTCATCGAAATAGAGAAAGCGATGAAGGAAAACGAAAAACGGAAACGGAAGCGCGGAGCAAGTACCATCAGTCAGCAGACAGCCAAGAATGTGTTCCTATGGCCGCAATCGTCTTGGATACGCAAAGGTTTCGAAGTTTATTTCACCTTTCTGATAGAGTTGTTCTGGTCGAAAGAACGGATTATGGAGGTATATCTCAACTCCATCGAAATGGGAAAAGGGATTTATGGCGCACAGGCTGCCGCAAAGTATAAATTCAACACAACAGCTGCCAAGTTGAGCTCAGGACAGTGCGCACTGATTGCCGCTACGCTCCCTAACCCAATACGGTTTAACTCAGCGAAGCCTTCGGCTTACCTATTGAAACGACAAAAACAGATATTGCGATTAATGAATCTGGTTCCTAAGTTTCCGCCTGTAGAGAAAAAGGCGGTCGATAAGAAAGACACCAGGAAGAAGAAAAAGAAATAAAGCAATCCCTTTATCACAGTCTATTTCATCAAGAAACAAGACAAGGATAAAGGGATTACTTTTTTCTGTTATTATTTGAGATACAGACTATGCCGGTTCCTCACACCTCTCGATATACGCCAATGGTTCGCCTTTATCTACCAATGCTCCCTGCTTGGCACATACCTCGATCACACGACCGCTAAAATTCGCCAACACCTTATCATATGTATGCCAAGGAGTAGCAATATAACAAAACACATCGTCCGGACCATATTTATGTCCCACTTCGGGCGGCATAGAAGGCGATTCCACATCGATCTCCCAAATGATCTGCCCTTTCTCCATTGCCGTCACCGGTTCGGCTTTGGCACGTTTCATCCGTTTCACTTCTTCTTCGGAGAATCCCTGTTTTGCCAATGCGGCATCTTTGGCACGCTGCAAATCATCTTCGAAACGTTTCTTGGCAATACCCGATTTATAATCCCGATATTGGCGGTCGTGCATTGCCAGTTCGAAAAGTTCTTCATCATCCTGTCCGAAATCCCAGCTTTTTTCTGTCATTTCCTTACGATACTCGTCCAGTTGATCCGGATAGTTCTTCTGCGGGTCTTCGTCCGTAAATTCGTATCCTTTTTCTTTTGCCAATGCGATAATCTCCGGAGCAAGTGCACCGGGCAAACGACCACTCTTACCTAGAATCATATCCCAGGTATGGTTGTCGATCATCGTCCAACGCTCCTCTCCCTTGATCAGAGACATCACATTCATCAATGCCACATTCTTCACATATTGGCTGAACGGAGTCACTAATGGAGGATAGCCGAGTTTCGGCCACACATATTCCACTTCGTCAAACAGCATCACGAGCAAATCGTCGATGCTCAGTTCCGGTTCGTTCTTACCTCTCAATATCAGATTGATGCCGGAATGCACTCCTTTCAGATCGGCCATCATAGAACCCATCATACCTCCGGGAAGTCCGCATTTCAAGAGCAAAGAAGACATATGCTTGTTGGTAGGGTCCATAAAATAACCCAGAAAATCGTCAATGAACTCCTGTGTCATGGCACGGGCTTTCATGTAGGCTTTCATATTAATCTCCGGTACCTGAAATCCCGCGTCTTTCAGCATAGCCTGCACAGAGATAACGTCCGGATGAACTTTCCCCCACGAAATCGGCTCCATTGCAACATCAATAATATCCGCGCCATTCTCACAAACTTCGAGGATAGAAGCCATCGAAAGTCCCGGTCCGCTATGTCCGTGATACTGGATGATGATTTCGGGATGCCGTTCCTTGATTGCTTTCGTCAGACGTCCCAGCATTTCGGGGCGACCGACACCTGCCATATCTTTCAGACAGATTTCCGGTGCTCCGGCCTCTATCAGACGCTCGGCGATAGCGGTATAATATTCTACGGTATGTACGGGCGAGAACGTAATACATAACGTTGCCTGCGGAATCATCCCCGCTTCAAGGGCATAATGAATGGAAGGAATAATATTTCTGACTTCATTCAAGCCGCAAAAGATACGGGTGATGTCCACTCCCTGCGCATGTTTTACTTTATACATTAACCGGCGCACATCTGCCGGAACGGGATACATTCGAAGACCATTCAGACCACGGTCGAGCATATGAGTTTGTATGCCGGCTTCGTGGAAAGGTTTCGTGAAAGCCCGGACGGCTTTGTTCGGGTTCTCGCCATACAGTAGGTTGACTTGTTCGAACGCGCCTCCGTTGGTTTCTACACGGGAGAAACAACCCATTTCGATAATTAACGGAGCAATTCTTACTAACTGATCGGCACGCGGTTGATACTTGCCGGACGACTGCCACATATCCCGATAAACGAGACTGAATTTGATTTCCTTTTTCATTGCCGTAAATAGATGAGATTTATATTACTTAGGTTAACTAGTTGATACAAATATACTGAGTTCTCTGACATAATAACAAATACAGAGAGAATAAGTTGGGGTATAAAGACATGTTTAATATCATATTGTCACAAAATCAAAGGAGCAAGCGAGTTTTTACCCGTTGCTCCTTACCAGAATTAATTGTTTGACTAATGTGCTATCCCTATTTATACAAAATCTTTCAACTCTTGTTGCAAACGTTGGCGTGTGAAGAATATGCGGCTCTTCACCGTTCCGAGGGGTAGGTCCAGCTTCTCAGCGATCTCACGGTATTTAAAACCGGATACGTGCATTGAAAATGGTACTTTATATTCCTTCGGCAGCGCGTTGACGATGCGGTGCATCTCTTTTAAGTCATAAGCGCCTTCCGTACTTTCAAATCCTGAGTCTTGGGGGAGATTCAAATGATACAGATTGTCGGTCTGATCTACGAATGTCTGGTCACGTACTATTTTACGGTAGTTATTAATAAAGATGTTACGCATGATTGTGTACATCCATCCTTTAAAATTTGTATCGGGAACATATTTTTCCTCGTTATCCAAGGCCTTTAATGATGTTTCTTGCAATAAATCATTTGCTTCTTCACGATTGGCAGTTAATTTATAAGCAAAACGAAGCAACTCTTCCTGAACTCCAATTAAATCTTTTCTGAAACTTAAACTTTTCATACTTTAAGGGTTTTACGGTTAATATTTCGTTTCTTTCTTGACGTTTGCAAGTTTAAAGGTATTTTATGAGTCGAACAGGGGGAAATTCGTCATTTCTTAGGGGGTGAAACTGTCAAATGATAGATTTTAGGTGCTTTTTGATAGTTTTTAGGTGGTTTAGGACGTTTTTTATTCTCTTCTTCTTGCTTGGCAATACAAAATAACTTACTTTTGGGTAGTATTATTAACTTAAAGTAAAGGACATGACTATACTTATTATCGTAGGAATAATCGTACTGTTGGGAATCATTTTTGCTTCCATGTACAACTCATTGGTGAGACTGAGAAATAACCGTGAAAATGCTTTTGCAGACATCGATGTGCAGCTGAAACAGCGCCACGACCTTATTCCACAACTGGTGGATACCGTGAAAGGATATGCCGCACACGAAAAAGATACCCTCGAACGGGTGATTCAGGCACGTAACGGTGCAGTCAGCGCCAAGACAATCGACGAAAAGATAGCAGCAGAGAATCAATTATCTTCCGCTTTATCGGGATTGAAAATCACGTTGGAGGCTTATCCGGACCTGAAAGCAAACCAGAATTTCCTGCAACTGCAAGAAGAAGTATCCGATGTAGAGAATAAATTGGCTGCTGTACGCCGTTACTTTAACTCGGCCACGAAGGAATATAATAATGCGGTTCAGACATTCCCGTCCAATATCATAGCAGGTATGGCAGGTTTCCGCAGAGAAATCATGTTCGACCTGGGTACCAACGAACGTGCGAATCTGGAACAAGCACCGAAGATCAGTTTCTAAAAACGAGCACGTATGCAGTACGTCGGAATCCAAACACAGCAGAGCCGGAACAACCGGCGCTCTGTTCTTCTGTTATTTCTATTTCCCTGCCTGGTAGCAGCATTGCTTTATCTGGCCTGTTATCTGTTGGTCGCCTTTGGGCACGGTGAGAGCATGGAAGTAAGTGTCCTGGAATTGGCTAATCCTCTTTTCATCAATGCCCTCCCCTATACGATGGGTGTCGTATTGATTTGGTTCCTGATAGCTTTCTGGGCGAATACGAGTATCATCAAAGCCGCCACAGGTGCCAAACCTCTCGATCGCAGAGAAAACAAACGTGTCTACAATCTGGTCGAGAACCTCTGCATGGCAAACGGAATGAAGGCTCCGAAAATCAATATCATCAACGACGATTCATTGAACGCTTTTGCCAGCGGTATCAACGACCGCACCTATACGGTCACTCTCTCTCGAAAGGGATTATTCAGAAGTTGAACGACGAAGAACTGGAAGCAGTCATCGCCCACGAACTGACTCACATCCGCAACAGGGATGTGCGCCTGCTGATCGTCTCGATTGTATTTGTCGGAATCTTCTCGATGCTGACGCAAATCACTTTCTATACTATTACGCACACGCGCATACGTAGCAACGGAAAAAACGGTGGAGGAGCTATCCTTATCATACTGATTGCTTTAGTAATAGCGGCTGTCGGTTACTTCTTTGCCAGTCTGATGCGCTTCGCCATTTCACGGAAGCGTGAATATATGGCGGATGCCGGTTCGGCGGAGATGACAAAGAATCCGTTGGCATTGGCAAGTGCCCTGCGCAAAATTTCCGATGATCCGGATATAGAAGCGGTAAAACGTGGGGATGTGGCGCAATTATTCATTCAGAATCCGGGCGACCAGTCGAAAAGTGCCCTCAGCGGGCTTAGCGGACTCTTTGCCACGCATCCCCCTATCGAGAAACGAATCTCCATTCTGGAACAGTTCTAGGGATTTCTGTTTAATTTTCATTAAAGAAAGCAGGGGGACTCCTTATTTTTAGTATATTTGAGTGTTATACATATATACACTAAACTGTAACTGATATGAAAACAAGAAAACAAATCCTTATGCTACTGCTGGTTATGCTAGCAGGAATCCCGACTCTTTCGGCACAGACCAAGAAGGAGAAGAAGGAACAGAAAAAAGAAGCTGTCAAACAGCTGATCGTATCAGAAGACTACAAGATAGACGTCAACACTGCTATGCCCATGCGCGGACGTTCTATACCTCTGACTTCGCAATACTCACTGCAAATCAGAAATGATTCGGTATTCTCTTACCTCCCCTATTACGGACGTGCTTACAGCGTTCCTTACGGCGGAGGAAGCGGGCTGATATTCAACGCTCCCCTCAAAGAATACACGATGGATATGGATAAGAAGGGAAACGCCGTTATCAAATTCTCCGCACGAAGTCCGGAAGACTTCTTTGAGTTCAGGGCGAAAGTGTTCCCCGACGGCACCACCAGCATCGATGTCACGATGCAGAACCGTCAGGCAATCAGCTACCGGGGAGAAGTGGATCTGGACAAGAAATAAAATCTTCAAGAATCGCCGTCAGTCTCTTCACTACCTTTTAATATAGGAAGGCAAATGTGGTATTTCACGGCAAGGATGCGTGTAACAAATACCGCCGATCCGCCAACGAGCTGACAGACATAAGATTCCATCCCTGCGGCATCGCACAGCCAGTAAGCGATGCCGCCTACTACACACGCCATCGCATAGATTTCTTTTCGGAAAATCAAGGGGATCTCATTGATAAAGACATCACGAATCACACCTCCTGCGGCACCTGTGATACTACCCATGATGATGGCTACCCAAAAAGGATAGCCCAAAGCGATACTTTTCCCCACACCGACCACCGTAAACAAAGCCAGTCCGATGGTATCGAATATAAAAAAGGTATTATTCAGACGGATTAGCCAGCGACCGAAGCAAATCACCCAGATCAAGGCAAGTCCCGTACAGATCAAATAGATAGGGTTCGTCATCCATCCGGGCGTCACATCCAGCAGTACATCACGGATGGTACCGCCACCGATAGCGGTAGCAAGACCTACGACATAGGCTCCGAACCAGTCGAAACGCTTTGCTGAAGCCAGCCGGATACCACTAATAGCAAAGGCAAATGTGCCTATAAAATCAAGAATTTGAACGAATGTCGGCATATATTTGTTATTTTGTATGCAAAGTAACGAATAAATTCCGTAAGAAAATGTACTTTTGCTACACGAATTAGATAGAAACAATATGAAAATAACAATTGTTGCCGGGGCACGCCCCAATTTCATGAAAATAGCCCCTATCACACGCGCCATCGAAGCCGCAAGAGGGCTGGGTAAAAGCATCTCCTACCGTTTGGTGTACACAGGCAGACGGGACGATACAAGTCTGGATGCTTCCCTGTTTTCGGATCTCGACATGAAAGCTCCCGATGTCTACCTTGGAGTGGAAAGCAGTAACCCCACCAGTCTGGCAGCCGGAATCATGATCGCCTTCGAACAGGAGCTGACGGAGAATCCGGCACACGTCGTCCTGGTAGTGGATGATCTGACAGCAACCATGAGTTGCGCCATCGTAGCCAAGAAACAAGGAATCAAGGTAGCCCATCTGGTAGCCGGCACACGTTCCTTCGACATGAAGATGCCGAAGGAAGTAAACCGGATGATTACCGACGGAGTATCCGATTATCTGTTTACTGCCGGCATGGTGGCCAACCGAAATCTGAATCAGACAGGCACGGAAAGTGAAAATGTATATTACGTCGGCAACATTTTGGTAGATACCGTCCGCTTCAACCGGAACCGGCTGCTCAAACCGGTATGGTTCTCCGTACTGGGACTTCAGGAGGGTAATTATCTCCTGCTCACCCTCAACCGACGTGTACTGCTCAACAACAAAGAGAACCTGCGGAAGTTGATGCAAACGATGATCGAAAAAGCTGCCGGTATGCCTATCGTAGCGCCCATGCACACTTACGTGCGCAATGCAATCAAAGACCTCGGCATAGAAGCCCCGAACCTTCATATCATGCCTCCGCAGAATTATCTTTTCTTCGGATATCTGATCAATAAAGCCAAAGGAATCATCACGGACTCCGGCAATGTAGCCGAAGAAGCTACGTTCCTCGGCATCCCCTGTATCACGCTCAACACGTATGCCGAACATCCGGAAACGTGGCGCGTGGGAACGAATGAACTGGTCGGCGAAGATCCGGCAGCACTCGCTCAGGCTATGGATACGCTGATGAAAGGTGAATGGAAGAAAGGCGAACTCCCCGAACGCTGGGACGGACGAACAGCCGAACGAATCGTACAAATATTAACAAGTAAATAACCGGAGTGGTTGAGCCGGACTCGATGATCAACGAGCCGGCTTAATAGCCAGACAGAAGTAGTCGACCACCATCAGGTTCGACAAGTGTTTCAGAAAGTTTCACGCCGAGGAAACCAAAGTTTCAAGGCGTAGAAACCAGAGTTTCAAGCAGTGGGAACTAGAGTTTCAAGGCATGAAACTTTTTGTTTCAACCGTTGAAACAGATTTTGGAACTACGGAAAAGAATCGGAGCATGCCGGTTCGCAAGATGTGGCATACGTTGAAAAGGGAAGTATAAAAAGACAAAAACAATCTGCCTCCTTCCATTGTTGAATGATATAAGCTTGTAAATAACAAAAAACGATGGGTAAAAAAAGTTATATACTCTATTTTACTCAGACTTATTTGTTAACTTTGCAGCCCTACTACGAACGTTATGATACAACGATATAACAAAATACTGATACTGCTCTTAGTCGTATTTGCAGTTTCAAATGCTTTTGCGCAGCAAATAAAGGGGGTTGTAACTGATTCAGTCACTCATGAACCACTAATGTATATCTCTGTCTATTATCAAGACAAGAGAGATATGGGTACTGTCACCAATATTGACGGAGAATATAAGCTCGACGCGCGGAGAAACGGAGGAACGCTCGTTTTCTCTTCCATCGGATATGTCACCAAAACCGTTAAAGTAGGCTCCGGAAATCAGACCGTCAATGTCAAACTCTCTCCGGACGATGTAATGCTCACCGAAGTAGTCGTAAAACCACAGAAAGAAAAATACTCCCGCAAGAATAATCCGGCAGTCGAATTCATGAAGAAAGTGATCGAACACAAAAAAGCACAAGTGCTCGAAGTGAACGATTACTACCAGTACGACAAGTACGAGAAAATGAAAATGTCTATCAACGACCTGACTCCGGAGAAACTGGAAAAGGGTATCTACAAGAAATACTCATTCCTCAAAGATCAGGTGGAAGTGTCGGAGACGACCAACAAACTGATTCTCCCTATCTCCGTACAGGAAACGGCCTCACAAACCATTTTCCGGAAAGATCCCGAAAGCAAAAAGACCATTATCAAAGGAAAGAACTCCAATGGTATCGAAGAGTTTTTCTCCACAGGAGACATGCTGGGGACTGTTCTGAAGGATGTTTTTGCCGACATCAACATTTATGATGATGACATCCGGCTGCTCCAACAGCGATTCGTAAGCCCTATCGGCAACAATGCCATCTCGTTCTATAAATACTACCTGATGGACACGCTGATGGTGGACAAGCGCGAATGCGTACATCTGACGTTCGTACCGCAGAACTCACAGGATTTCGGATTTACAGGCCATCTTTATGTGCTGAAAGATTCGACCTATGCCGTTCAGAAGTGTACGATGAACCTGCCTAAAAAGAGTGGCGTCAACTTTGTCAACCGCATGGACATCGTGCAGCAGTACGAGCAGCTTCCCAACGGGAACTGGGTATTGGCGGATGACGACATGACGGTAGACCTTTCATGGAGTTCCAACAAAACCTCAGGAGGGTTACAGGTAGAACGAACGACTAAATACAGCAATTATAAATTTGATCCGATAGAACAGCGGTTGTTCCGTTTGAAAGGTCCTGTGATCAAGGAGGCCGACATGCTTTCGAAGAGTGACGAATACTGGGCGAGTGTACGCCAGGTGCCGTTGACCAGAAAGGAAAGCAATATGGATGTATTCGTCAACCGTCTGGAACAGATTCCGGGATTCAAATATATCATCTTCGGTGCGAAAGCATTGATCGAGAACTTTGTGGAAACAGGCAGCAAAGGCCATAAGAGCAAAGTGGATATCGGTCCTATCAACACCATGATTTCAAGCAACTACATCGACGGAACCCGTTTCCGCCTGAGTGGTATGACTACTGCCCATTTTGACAAGCATTGGTTCCTGAGCGGATACGGAGCTTATGGTCTGAAAGACGAAAAGTGGAAATATAGCGGAACGCTGACTTATTCTTTCAACAAACGAGATTATGTAGTATGGGAGTTTCCCAAACATTTTATATCTGCAACGTACAGTTATGATGTAATGTCGCCGATGGACAAGTTCCTGTTTACGGACAAAGACAACATCTTCCTTTCGATGAAAACGACAACGGTAGACCAGATGTCATATATGCGTGATGCTACCATCAACTACGAACTCGAAACGCTGACGGGATTCGGAGTGAAAGCCATGCTCCGCCATCGAAATGACGAGCCTACCGGAAAACTGGAATATCTGCGGAATGACGCTGCACAAACCCGTGTGCATGACATCACGACTTCCGAAGCGAGTGTGACACTGCGTTATGCTCCGGGAGAATCTTTCGTCAACTCCAAGCAGCGCCGTGTTCCGGTGTCGCTGGACGCTCCTATCTTCACGCTGACTCATGCCATGGGCTTCAAAGGCGTGCTGGGCGGAGAATACAACTTCAACCGCACGGAAGCAAGCATCTGGAAACGTTTCTGGCTTCCCGCTTCGTGGGGAAAGATAGACTGTAGCGTAAAAGCAGGGGCAGAATGGAATGTCGTACCTTTCCCGCTATTGATTCTGCCGGAAGCCAACTTGTCATATATCACTCAACGTGAGACATTTTCCCTGATCAACAATATGGAATTCCTGAACGACCGGTATGCGTCCATGTCACTTTCTTATGACATGAACGGAAAGTTGTTCAACCGCATCCCGCTGATCAAGAATCTGAAATGGAGAGAAATGTTCCGTATCCGCGCATTGTGGGGGACATTGACCGACAAGAACAATCCATTCAAGAGCAGCAACCCCGACCTCTTCCGTTTCCCGACACGCGACGGTAAATTCACCAGTTTCGTGATGGACCCGAAGGTGCCGTATATCGAAGGAAGTATAGGTATCTACAACATTTTCAAGTTGCTGCACGTTGAATATGTACATCGTTTCACCTACCGTGACAATCCGGGTATCAACAAGAACGGTATTCGTTTCATGGTATTAATGGTATTCTAAAACTATGCAACCTTTAGCAGAACGGTTACGACCAAAGACATTGGATGATTATATCGGTCAGAAACATTTAGTTGGACCGGGGGCTATCCTGCGTAAGATGATTGATGCGGGACGTATTTCTTCGTTTATCCTCTGGGGACCTCCCGGAGTGGGAAAAACCACATTGGCACAGATTATCGCCAATAAACTGGAAACTCCGTTTTATACGCTGAGTGCCGTGACTTCAGGTGTCAAAGATGTGCGCGAAGTGATAGAGCGTGCCAAGAGCAACCGCTTTTTCTCGCAATCCAGTCCGATCTTATTTATCGATGAAATCCATCGTTTCAGCAAGTCGCAACAGGATTCTTTGTTGGGAGCTGTGGAAAACGGTACGGTGACGCTGATAGGCGCAACGACCGAGAATCCATCATTCGAAGTGATCCGCCCTCTCCTCTCCCGTTGCCAGCTTTATGTGCTCAAATCTTTGGAAAAGGAAGATTTGCTCGAACTTCTGCAACGTGCCATCACCACCGACACCATACTGAAAGAACGGAAAATCGAACTCAAAGAAACGACAGCCATGCTGCGCTTCTCCGGCGGAGACGCCCGTAAACTGCTCAATATACTTGAACTTGTAGTGGAATCGGACACAGAGGAAACGGTTGTCATTACCGATGACATGG
Source organism: Bacteroides sp. MSK.20.82 (assembly GCF_019052485.1). Taxonomy (NCBI): domain Bacteria; kingdom Pseudomonadati; phylum Bacteroidota; class Bacteroidia; order Bacteroidales; family Bacteroidaceae; genus Bacteroides; species Bacteroides sp. MSK.20.82. Next base: position 45,464 of record NZ_JAHQUN010000011.1, on the reverse strand, counting down.
TGACCGAACGTCTGCAACAGAATCCGTTGGCTTACGACAAGGACGGGGAAATGCATTATGACATCATTTCCGCTTTTATCAAGTCTATCCGTGGCAGTGATCCGGACGGGGCTATTTACTGGCTCGCCCGCATGGTAGAAGGTGGTGAAGACCCTGCTTTCATCGCGCGGAGACTCGTTATCTCTGCTACCGAAGATATAGGTCTGGCCAATCCGAATGCATTGTTGCTGGCGAATGCCTGCTTTGAAACTCTGATGAAAATCGGTTGGCCCGAAGGACGTATCCCTTTGGCGGAAACAACAATCTATCTGGCAACGAGTCCCAAAAGCAATTCGGCATACAGTGCCATTAACGACGCATTAGAACTGGTACGTTCCACTGGAAACTTGCCTGTGCCTCTGCACTTGCGCAATGCTCCCACCAAGCTGATGAAACAACTGGGATATGGACAGGAATACAAGTACGCCCACAGCTACGAAGGCAACTTCGTGAAGCAACAATTCTTGCCGGACGAGCTGAAAGAAAAACGAATATGGCAACCTCAGAACAATGCCGCCGAACAGAAGCATGCAGAACGGATGCAGCAGTTATGGGGAGAAAGGTTCAAATAAGTATTAGGTATTAAGTATTAGGTATTAGCCGTAGCCGTGAAAGAAAATTTATTAAAAGAGAAGTCTACCAAATTTGCAATTCGAATAATTAATCTATATAAGTATTTAAGAGATTGCAAGAAAGAAACAATTCTATCAAAACAGATATTACGTAGTGGAACTTCTATCGGTGCTAATATTAGAGAAGCTATTTATGCAGAATCACATCTTGACTTTATACACAAATACTCTATTTCTCAAAAGGAATGTTCTGAAACAGAATATTGGCTATATTTACTTCAGCAAACAGAATATATAAGCGATGAACAATATGAATCTATTAATACTGACTGCCTGGAAATACTTAAATTACTGACAGCAACAATTGTAAAACTAAAGAACAATGGGAACATCCCATAATACTTAATACTTATAACTTAATACTTAAATATAATGAAAATAGTAGTTTTAGACGGCTTTGCCGCCAATCCCGGTGATTTATCATGGGAAGGTTTGAAAGCTCTCGGAGAATGTACCATTTATGACCGTACTGCCCCCGAAGAAGTATTGGAACGCGCAGCCGGAGCTGAAGTGATTCTGACGAATAAAGTAATCATCAACGCCGATCACATGGCTGCCCTGCCCGAACTGAAGTATATCGGTGTGCTTGCTACGGGATACAATGTAGTGGATACGGCAGCAGCCAAAGAACGTGGTATTATTGTAACTAATATCCCTGCATATAGTACAGCTTCCGTTGCACAAATGGTATTTGCGCACATTCTTAATATCTGTCAGCAGGTACAGCATCATTCGGAAGAAGTCCACAAAGGTCGTTGGACCAATAACAAGGATTTCTGTTTTTGGGATACTCCGTTGATAGAGCTACGGGATAAGAAAATCGGTCTTGTCGGATTGGGAAATACAGGATATACTACTGCTCGCGTTGCCATCGGTTTCGGTATGCAGGTATATGCTTTAACTTCAAAGTCTCACTTCCAGTTGCCACCGGAAATCAAGAAGATGGATTTGGATCAGTTGTTCAGCGAATGTGATATTATCAGTCTGCACTGCCCGCTCACTCCGGAAACTCACGAATTGGTGAACGCACGCCGTCTTGCTCTGATGAAGCCGAATGCTATTTTAATTAATACAGGTCGTGGCCCATTGGTTAACGAACAAGATCTTGCAGATGCACTGAACAGTGGCAAGATTTATGCTGCCGGAGTAGATGTACTTTCTTCGGAACCTCCTCATGCCGACAATCCGTTGCTGACTGCAAAGAACTGCTACATTACTCCGCATATCGCGTGGGCAAGCACAGAAGCTCGTGAGCGTCTGATGAATATTGCCATTAGCAATCTACAGGCTTATATCTCCGGAACACCGGAAAATGTAGTGAATAAATAGGATTACCAAGAAAGTAGCTAAGCCTAAGAGAATATGTCGAAGCCCTCATAGATTAAAGATCATCCTCGCTACAACTATCTGTGGCGAGGATGATTTCGTTAAAAGGGGAGTTTGACACATCCTCTTCTTTTAATGTCTATCAAAATTACCTTAATAAGAATGTCCTCCTTCATCCATCTCCTTCTCCGTAATCTTATGGCGGTCGATACTACGCCATGCATAGAATATATAAGCTATCACAAACGGAACAAGAATAGAGACATAAGCCATAGTCTTCAGCGTAAATTCACTCGAACAGCTGTTAGCCAATGTCAGCGAACTTTGCAAGTCCGTATATGAAGGATAATAAGCAGTGTTATTATATCCGGCTACGAGTAACAAAGCCAAGACTGTCAGCACTGTACCTATCCCTGCAAACCAGATTCCTTTGTCGAAAGTCTTTTTCAGAACTGTCTTACCGATTCCAAAAAGTACCAATACTACACCTATCAGGAAGATGATCAGAACTACCGGCATTTCTATAAAGTTGATAAAGTACTTATAAGGCTGCATATAAACCTCCAATGTATCCGGATTGACAGCAAAACCGTCAGAAACCAATGTACGGATTACAAATGCCAAAAAGAATACAAGGAAGAAAATAGTATTATTCAATACTGCACGACGACATTTATCGGTCAGTTCCTTATCCGCTATACTATTAATGAAATAGAGCGAACCCAACACACGCGCCAAAAAGAATACAGCCAGTCCGAGAATAACATTCCAGATATTAGTCAACGCGTCCAGTCCGTGCCATCCATTTCCCCAATGACTGATAACCGGCATAATCGTATCCGTCATATTCGCCTTATTGATATAGAAATCAGAACCGGTGAAGAAAGTAGCGACTGCTCCACCCAGCAACAGAGGTCCTACTACCCCATTAATTACCAAGAAAGTCTGATAGGTCTTTTTACCCAGCAAATTCCCTGCCTTGCTCTGGAACTCGTAACTCACAGCCTGCAACACAAAACTGAAAAGAATAATCATCCAAAGCCAGTAAGCCCCACCGAAACTGGTACTGTAAAACAACGGGAACGAAGCAAAGAAAGCACCTCCGAACGTTACCAGCGTAGTAAACGTAAACTCCCACTTACGTCCGGTAGAGTTCACCATCATCTTACGATGTTCCTCCGTCTTACCCAAACAGAACAATAAAGAATTTCCTCCCTGCACAAATAATAAAAATACAAGTATGGCCCCCAGCAAGGAAACGACCAGCCACCAATATTGTTGTAGAAATATATACATAATATGTAAGTATTAAGTTTTAAGTATTAAGTATTAGCTCAAGTAATAAGCAATGTATAGTATCAAGTAATAAGTAATAGATAATAAGTAACAACGTCAACCATGATGACAAATCAGCCTGCAGCTACGATTAATACTTATTACTTAATACCTATTACCTATTACTTATCTCTTCTTCCGGTCCTTTCTTAATCGCCTTCACCATAATCCCTATCTCCGCAATCAGCATTACGGTAAACAAGATCAGGAAGATAAAGAAAGTAGCCTGAACGGAGCCTACATCCAATTTAGAGATAGCCGCCGATGTAGGAAGCATATCGCGGATAGCCCAAGGCTGACGACCGCATTCGGCAACCACCCATCCTGCCTGTCCGGCAATGTAAGCCAAAGGAATGGTCAGCAGAGCGATCCAATGCATCCAGCGCATCTTACTCAAATCTTTCTTATATATAAAGAAGAGCACAACGATGAAGAAAAGGATAAAATATCCGCCCAGGATAACCATTATACGGAAAGCGTAGAAGTTCAGAGGAACATTCGGAACCAGCTGATTCACATCTTTAATATATCCGTATCCGAAGTATGGCATATTCTCCTGCAAAACCTGATAGGCAACAGCGGCATCTTCCTCGTGCCCGGCGCTCTTCGCTGCACGATAAGCAGCCAGCGCTCCGATAGCGGTCTTACCCCGCTCTATCTTTTCGGCTGCCGACAAAGCAGTCGTACCGTCTTTCAGCTGATAGCCGCCTTCGATAATATTGGTAATTCCGGGGACATACCCGTCCACATCCCGCTCGGCAAGGAACGAAAGCATACTGGGTATCTCAATCCGGAACAGGAAAGGGTCTTTCCCATCATTGTAAGTCTTCTTTTCGGGGTTCAGCATTCCTATTCCCACCAGACCTACATTGGTTCCTCCTTCATAAAGTCCCTCTACAGCCGCCAGTTTCATCGGTTGGGTCTGTGCAATCTGATAGCCGGAACCATCGCCCGTCCATACAGCCAGCAGTGAAGAGACAAGCCCGAAGATAGCACCGATCTTTATGCTTGCAAGCGCAAACTCGCGATTACGTTTCTTCAGCAGAAACCAACAACTGATTCCTACAACGAACACGCCACCAAGTACCCATCCGGACAATACCGTATGAAAGAACTTGTTGACCGCTACAGGCGAAGTTGCCACCGCCCAGAAATCAACCATCTCATTACGCACTGTATCGGGATTGAACTCCATACCTACCGGATGCTGCATCCATGCGTTTGCTACGAGAATCCACCAAGCGGAGATCGTAGCCCCCAGACCAGTCAGCCAGGTAGAAGCAAGGTGGAAGCGTTTGCTCACCTTATCCCATCCGAAGAACATGACAGCGATAAACGTGGCTTCCATAAAGAACGCCAGAATACCTTCAATAGCAAGCGGTGCACCGAAAATATCACCTACAAACCAAGAATAATTACTCCAGTTCGTACCAAACTCAAACTCCAGGATCAATCCTGTCGCTACACCAATGGCGAAGTTGATACCGAAAAGTTTCATCCAGAACTTGGCTGTCCGCTTCCAAAATTCATTGCCTGTTTTATAATACAACGTCTCCATTATTCCCATCACCACAGCCAGTCCGAGGGTGAGCGGAACGAAAATCCAGTGGTACATGGCTGTCATCGCAAATTGGGCTCTCGACCAATCGATCAGCGAGGTGTCAATACTTTCAATCATAATCTTATGTAGTTTAAGAGTTAAAAATCAGTGGTTTTCTCCGGAAGTGCACGCTGTATCAGCTCATTTCCCACATACGTACCCTTGTCGGCATCTGTAGGATGATCGCCGAGAAAGTCGGGAAAGAAGAAAATTTTGAGGATGAAGAACATAATGAATAATTTCACTAAGATAATAAGCCACAAAGTACGACCTAACGTCATACTACGGAAACCCTCCAAATAAAAGTTCCATATTGCAAGCAGTGTATTCTTCATAAGCTGACCTTAGAATTTGTAATGAGTACAAATATACAATTTTTATAATTAAAACAAACAAGTATGGCAAAATGTTGCATGATTTGTATGGTTTTTCTCAAAAAACCTGCCTATCGACAGAAAAAAAACATTTAACGGCGAAAAAGCGCCATCTGTCTATCGCTTTTGCAGCTAATATAATATGTACGTACCTTCGTTCCAGTAAATCAATAGACATATAAAAATATGATAAATGTAAGAAGATTGACAGTGATAGTATTTCTTGGAGCGGGTCTGCTGCCCGGTATATCCGCCCAGGAATCTTCTGTGCAGACAGCCGCCCAGAGCGAGATGAATCTCCCCGCCCAATGGGATTTACAGTCGTGCATCGACTATGCGTTGCAACAGAACATTACGATTCGCAAAAACCGGGTGAATGCGGAAAGTACACAGATCGATGTGAAGACAGCCAAAGCTACCCTGTTCCCCAGTCTGTCGTTCTCTACGAGCCAGAACATGGTGAACCGTCCGTATCAGGAATCAAGCAAAACGATCAGCGGAAGCGAGGTGATCGAGACAACCAGCAAGACCAGTTACAATGGCAATTACGGTCTGAATGCTTCGTGGACCATTTATAATGGTAGCAAGCGACTGAACACCATCAAACAGGAGAAGCTGAACAATCAGGCAGCCAATCTGGATGTAGAAACGTCCGAGAATAGTATTCAGGAATCTATTGCTCAGATTTACATTCAGATTCTTTATGCAGCGGAGTCCGTCAAGGTCAATGAAAACACGCTGCAAGTTTCCATTGCGCAGCGCGACCGCGGACAGGAACTTCTGAATGCCGGAAGCATTGCCAAAAGTGATCTGGCACAACTGGAAGCTCAGGTCAGCACCGACCGTTATCAATTAGTAACAGCGCAAGCCACTCTGCAGGACTACAAATTACAACTGAAACAACTGCTCGAATTGGATGGGGAAAATGAAATGAACGTCTATCTCCCCGCCCTGTCCGACGAAAACGTACTTTTACCATTGCCCACCAAGAAAGATGTGTATATGAGCGCGCTCACCCTCCGTCCGGAAATCGAGGCGAGCAAACTGAGCGTAGAGGCTTCGGAACTGGGTATCGATATCGCCAAAGCGGGATATCTCCCCACCATCAGTCTGAGCGCAGGTATCGGAACGAACCACACCAGCGGCAGTGACTTCACCTTCGGAGAACAGGTAAAGAACGGATGGAACAACTCCATCGGTGTTTCCGTCAGCGTTCCTATCTTCAATAACCGTCAGACCAAGAGTGCCGTGCAGAAAGCGAAGTTACAGCGCGAAACGAGTCTGCTGTCGCTGCTCGACGAACAGAAAACGCTGTATAAGACCATCGAAGGACTTTGGCTGGATGCGAACAGTGCACAGCAACGTTATGCGGCAGCGAACGAGAAGCTGAGAAGTACACAGATCAGCTACGACCTGATCAGCGAACAGTTCAATCTGGGCATGAAGAATACAGTAGAGCTGCTGACGGAAAAGAACAACTTGCTGCAAGCACAGCAAGAGCAGCTTCAAGCCAAATACATGGCGATACTGAACACTCAGTTGCTGAAGTTCTATCAGGGAGACAAACTGGCATTATAAGCCTTCTTCCTTACTAAAAGCGGAATATAAATAAGTAAAAACAGAATATAGAATGAAAACGAAAAAGATTATCCTGATCGCTGTGGCAGTTGCCGTAGTAGTGGGCGGAGGAATCTGGTTCTTTACAGGTTCTCCGGCAAAGCACAAGGTGACGTATGCCAGTGCGACTGTCAGTAAAGGCGATATCTCCAATTCGGTGACTGCCACCGGAACAATCGAACCGGTGATAGAAGTAGAAGTCGGTACGCAGGTATCCGGTATCATCGACAAGATTTATGCAGATTACAACTCGGTAGTAACCAAAGGACAGCTGATTGCCGAAATGGACCGTGTCACTTTACAGAGTGAACTGGCATCCCAGCAGGCAACTTATGATGGTGCCAAAGCCGAATTTGAATATCAGAAGAAGAACTACGAACGTAGCAAAGGATTGCACGACAAGTCATTGATCAGCGATACCGACTACGAGCAGGCTCTCTATAATTATCAGAAGGCCAAGAGCGCTTTCGACAGCAGCAAGGCATCTCTGGCAAAGGCAGAACGTAACCTGTCATACGCTACGATTACTTCTCCGATAGACGGAGTTGTCATCAGCCGCGATGTAGAAGCCGGACAGACCGTAGCTTCCGGGTTCGAAACTCCTACCCTCTTCACCATTGCGGCCGACCTGACACAGATGCAGGTAGTGGCAGACGTGGATGAAGCTGATATAGGCGGTATCGAAGAAGGCCAGCGCGCCAGCTTTACTGTCGATGCTTATCCAAATGATGTGTTCGACGGAGTCGTGACACAGATTCGTCTGGGAGATGCAAGCAGTAGCAGCAGCGCCAGTTCAAGTACCAGCACGGTAGTCACTTATGAAGTGGTGATCTCTGCTCCGAATCCGGACTTGAAGCTGAAACCGCGTCTGACAGCCAATGTGACTATCTTTATCCTTGATAAGAAAGATGTATTGTCTGTCCCCAACAGAGCTTTGCGTTTTACCCCCGAAGCACCGTTGATCGGTAAGAATGACATCGTGAAAGATTGCGAAGGCGAACATAAGGTATGGACGCGCGAAGGAACCACCTTCACGGCTCATCCGGTAAAAATCGGAATCAGCAACGGCATTTCCACAGAGATCATCAGTGGGGTTACCGAAGGAACCAAGGTCATCACGGAAGCCACTATCGGTGCTATGCCGGGCGAGAGTATGGATGGAGAACCGGGTCAGGGAAACGGAGAAAGAAGCCCGTTCATGCCAGGACCTCCGGGAAACAACAAAAAGAAAAGCAACAAGTAGCCAAGTATGAAAAAAGTAATTGAACTTCAAAATATCAAACGAGACTTTCAGGTGGGAGAAGAAACCGTCCATGCGTTACGGGGCGTTTCATTCACCATCAACGAAGGCGAGTTTGTGACCATTATGGGTACTTCCGGTTCGGGAAAGTCCACACTGCTCAACACGTTGGGCTGTCTGGACACTCCTACCAGCGGGGAGTATCTGCTCGATGATATCTCCGTGCGCACCATGAGCAAGCCTCAGCGTGCCGTACTGAGAAACCGGAAAATCGGCTTCGTCTTCCAAAGCTACAACTTGCTGCCCAAGACGACGGCTGTGGAAAACGTAGAGTTACCGCTGATGTACAACTCATCAGTGAGCGCTTCCGAACGTCGCCGACGTGCCATCGAAGCGTTGCAGGCGGTAGGTCTGGGCGACCGGTTGGAGCATAAGTCCAACCAGATGTCCGGAGGACAGATGCAGCGCGTAGCCATCGCCCGTGCACTGGTAAACAACCCTGCGGTCATCCTTGCCGACGAAGCAACCGGAAACCTCGACACACGTACGTCTTTTGATATACTTGTCCTGTTCCAGAAACTTCATGCGGAAGGACGTACCATTATATTCGTAACGCACAATCCCGAAATCGCGCAATACAGCAGCCGGAATATCCGCCTGCGCGACGGTCATGTCATTGAAGATACAGTCAACACGCATGTCCTGTCCGCCGCCGAAGCACTGGCCGCATTGCCAAAAAGCGACGAGGATTGAAGATAAGTAATAGGTAATAAGTATTAGGTATCAGGTATTAAGTATCAGATATCAAGTATTAAGTATTAAGTAATAAGTAACAGTAGTTTATGAATGGAACTAACTTATTTAAGATAGCTCTCCGGGCATTGGCGAACAACAAGCTGCGTGCTTTCCTCACCATGCTTGGTATCATCATCGGTGTCGCTTCCGTCATCACGATGCTCGCTATCGGTCAGGGATCGAAGCGAAGCATCCAGCAACAGATATCGGAGATGGGATCGAACATGATCATGATCCATCCGGGAGCCGACAGACGGGGTGGTGTCCGGCAAGACCCATCGGCTATGCAGACGTTGAAGCTGACCGACTATGAGGCCTTGCGCGATGAGACCAATTTCCTGTCTGCCATCAGTCCTAATGTGTCTTCGTCGGGACAGCTTATCGCGGGTAACAACAACTACCCGTCATCCGTCAGCGGTGTCGGGCTGGAGTATCTTGACATCCGTCAGCTGAGTGTAGAAAGTGGAGATATGTTTACGGAAGCCGATATACAAAGTTCGGCTAAGGTCTGCGTGATCGGTAAAACGATTGTAGACAACCTCTTTCCGGACGGAAGCGATCCGATAGGGAAAATCATCCGCTTCAACAAGATACCGTTCCGGGTGGTCGGTGTGCTCAAAGCCAAAGGGTACAACTCTATGGGACAGGATCAGGACAATATCGTACTGGCTCCTTACACCACCGTCATGAAACGATTGCTTGCCGTCACCTATCTTCAGGGTGTCTTTGCTTCTGCCCTATCGGAAGACATGACCGAGTATGCTACCGATGAAATCACGGAAATCCTGCGGCGCAACCATAAGTTGAAAGCTTCGGACGAAGACGATTTCACCATCCGTACCCAACAGGAGTTGAGTACGATGCTAAACTCTACCACCGATCTGATGACCACCCTGCTCGCCTGTATTGCCGGAATATCTCTGGTAGTGGGCGGTATCGGTATCATGAATATCATGTACGTATCCGTCACCGAACGTACCCGTGAAATCGGTCTGCGTATGTCCGTCGGCGCACGTGGCGTTGATATTCTGAGCCAGTTCCTCATCGAGGCTATCATGATCAGTATTACGGGAGGTCTTATCGGAGTCATCATAGGCTGCGGAGCCAGCTGGATCGTGAAGAGCGTGGCACACTGGCCTATCTTCATCCAACCTTGGAGTGTCTTCCTTTCTTTCGCTGTCTGCACCGTCACCGGAGTCTTCTTCGGATGGTATCCTGCAAAGAAAGCAGCAGATTTAGACCCGATAGAGGCAATCAGATACGAATAAAAAACTATCTTTGTCTTTATGAAACAAAGCCTAACATCCGCACGTCGTCCCCTGGAAGCACTGATACACATTATCGGCTGGGGGATTATGTTCGGTTTTCCGTTCTTCTTTGTAGAGCGCGAAAACGGAAACATCAACTGGATGGCATACTTACGCCATTCTGCCGTACCGTTGTCTTTCATGATCGCGTTCTACGTCAACTACTTCCTGCTGGTTCCCCGATATCTTTTTCAGAGCCAGACCAAGAGATATATTACTTACAATATTCTCCTGTTGTGTGTCATCGGTCTGATGCTGCACCTTTGGCGGAGTCTGACATTCGATCCTTCCTTTGTTCCCAAGCCTCACCGGTCGGGTGGTCCTCCGGGATGGCTGTTCTTTGTCAGAGATATGCTGAGTCTCGTCTTCACCATCGGACTGAGTGCCGCCATACGTATGAGTGCCCGATGGACACAAGCGGAAGCTGCCCGTAAGGAAGCGGAACGGAACCGTTCGGAAGCGGAACTGAAGAATCTGCGCAATCAACTGAACCCGCATTTTCTGCTCAATACGCTGAACAATATCTATGCCTTAATTGCTTTTGATACAGACAAGGCGCAACAAGCTGTGCAGGAACTAAGCAAGCTCCTACGCTATGTGTTGTATGATAATCAGCAGACCTACGTCCCGCTAGGCAAAGAGACTGACTTTATCCGCAACTATATCGAACTGATGCGCATCCGCCTGTCTTCCAATGTACAGATGACTACGCAGATTGATATACTGCCGGACAGTCGGACTCTTATCGCACCGCTTATCTTTATCTCGCTGATCGAGAATGCCTTCAAGCACGGTATATCGCCTACGGAACGGAGTTTTATCCATATCCATCTTGCGGAAAATGAGACGGAAGTGATCTGCGAGATAAGCAACAGCAACCACCCGAAGAACATAATGGACAAGAGTGGTTCGGGGATAGGACTGGAACAGGTGAACCGACGACTGGAGATTCTTTATCCAGGCCAGTATACCTGGCAGAAAGGTATTTCGGAAGACGGCAAGGAGTATAGATCAAGGCTGAGCATCCGTGTGAGGGAGAGTATTAATAAGTAATAAGTATTAAGTAATAGGTAATAATTGAGAGTATATTCGGTTTAGGTAATTAAATAAAATATAGAGAATTATGATATTACGTTGTGCCATTGTAGATGATGAGCCATTGGCTCTGGGCCTACTGGAAAGTTATGTGAATAAGACTCCGTTTCTGCAACTTACAGGAAAATATTCCAGTGCAGTTCAGGCAATGAAGGAGTTGCCGGGCGAAGAAGTCGATCTTCTTTTCCTTGACATTCAGATGCCGGAACTTAACGGACTGGAGTTCTCACAAATGGTAGATTCCCGTACGCGTATCGTTTTTACCACCGCATTCGGTCAATACGCTATCGACGGTTATCGTGTCAATGCACTCGATTATCTGCTGAAACCGATCTCGTATGTCGATTTCCTGCAAGCAGCCAATAAAGCCCTGCAATGGTTCGAGCTGGTGCAGAAGCCGGAAGAGATAGACAGCATCTTTGTAAAAAGCGACTATAAGCTGGTACAGGTAGAACTGAAAAAGATCATGTACATCGAAGGACTGAAAGATTACATCAAAATATATACGGAAGATGATGCCAAACCCATCTTGTCACTCATGAGCATGAAAGCCATGGAAGAGCTTTTGCCTTCCAGCCGGTTCATACGTGTACACCGTTCATTCATCGTCCAAAAGGACAAAATACGGGTGATCGACCGTGGACGTATCGTCTTTGACAAAACGTATATCCCCATTAGTGATAGTTACAAGCAGGTTTTTCAGGCATTTTTGGATGAAAGAAGCTGATGATTGTCTAATTTATCGGCAAAAAAGTGAATTTTGTCGATTATAGTTTGTCAGAAATCGGTTTTATATGTAACTTTGCAACGAACAGAAAGGGATTGTGAAATTCCAAGAATAGAATAGTTTAGTTAAGTCTAGTTTAGTTTTTGTGTTGAGTGCTTCCTCGTCGGCGGACGATCTAGGAAGCACTTTTTATTTATCTATTTATAGAACAAGCTGGACGATAGCACTAAATCAAAGAAAAATAACATAAAGTTTGATTATACCTAAAGCTCTTTTATATTCTATTAAATCTTAATACATTTCTTTTTGCGAGCAAAGACTTGACTCCGTTTGTTTATAGGGGGATGCTCAAACAAGAACAGCTCTCCGGACGTTATACTACTGATATCAACCAAATTATAAACATTAATTGCAGATAATATGTGTTTCCACAACTCCATGTCAGCCAAAGCCATCAAAGTTGCCGCCCGTTACGGACGCCAATCGGATGTAGTCGAGATTTACCAAAGCATTCTTGACGAACAGTATCATGTGAATGCGTTCACTTTCCCCAGATATCCTATCATTACTTCTTCGGACGAAGTACAGGTTTTCAACTGGGGACTCATCCCTTTCTGGGTAAGAAGCGAAGAGGATGCGACAGAAATAAGAAAGATGACACTCAATGCCCGTGCGGATACCATTTTCGAGAAACCGTCTTTCCGCGAACCGATCATGAAGAAACGGTGCATAGTGCCCAGTACCGGCTATTTTGAATGGAGGCATGAAGGAGCAAACAAAATACCTTATTATATATATGTGAAAGATGAACCTATCTTCTCGATGGCCGGCATCTACGACCGTTGGCTGGACAAGGATACGGGAGAGGAACACGAAACTTTCTCCATCATCACCACTGACACCAATTCGCTGACCGATTACATCGATAACACCAAGCACCGGATGCCCGCCATACTCACCCAAGAGGAAGAAGAGAAATGGCTCAATCCCTCATTGAGCAAGGCCGAAATAGCTTCTTTACTGAAACCCTTCGATACAGAGAAGATGGATGCATACGTTATCAGAAACGATTTCTTAAAGAAATCTCCCAATGATCCGACAATAGTACAAAGGGCATAGGAAAAAGAAGTTTATCCTAAAAAAGTGAGAGGTGTGAGGGAGGAATTGCAACTTTTATATTTTTATTTCACTGTTTCTACTCTCTAATTTTCAACTAAAAAAAATACGAATGTTAGAAATCCTCTCTCACTCCTCTCACTTTTTCCCCTTTATTTCATGAAATTCGGAAGAAAGTACAAAAAGAAACAGAGTTCAAAGAGTAAAACGTGGTGGGAAATCCGGAAAACATAACCATCTTTTCCGAACTTCCCACCACGTTTTATCTAGTTCGCACCGTCCGGTGATTTACTCACCCCACTCGCCTAGCAAATCATACGACGGCGCAAAGAAAAGCGTCCCCGTTATTGCCGTACTGAAATCGAGCAAGCGGTCGGTATTGCCCACCGGACTGCCGATAAACATATTCTCCAACATCCGGCGAGTCGTGCTGAATGTACTAGCATACCCAATAAAATACGTACCATACTCCCCCTTCGAAGTATTGGCAAACGGCATATTGGCACGTACAATCTTCAGATCATCACCGATATTGGTCACAGCATTATGCGCATTCTCCGGCTTCTCTTCGTCCGACAGCTCCACATCATTGAACTTATGACGTCCGATCACCTTTTCCTGCTGTTCCACCGGAAGCGCATTCCACGCAACCATATCATGAATGTACTTCTGCACAAACACATAACTGCCTCCTGCAAAATCCGCATCCTCCTCGCCTATCACCGCAAAATGATAGGGATTCTCATCGACAGCAGGATTCTCCGTACCGTCCACAAAGCCGATAATCGCCTTACCATCCATATAGCGAAATCCATGCGTCTCATCAACAGACACCACAGCCCCTTTAAGCTTCTCATCAAGGATAGAAGCAAACTCGAAACACAGCCCCATCTGCTTCGCCCGAATATGGAACAACAAATCACCGGGAGTGGAAACAGCTGTATACTTCTCCCCTTTTATCTCGGAGAAAGTACTCAACTCTTTCGGTTTACCCTTATCGGGGAAAAGCCGCGTCCACGCATCAGCCCCAAATCCCATCGTGCAACTGAATTGCGTATCAGGAAAACGATTGCGCATACTACGGATCATTGCCGAGAAATTGGCACATACATCCTTTACTTTATCAACCGTATCGGGGGAATCTGTCAGGTTATAGACTATAAATATTACATTCTCTCCCTGTTTTCCGGCCACATCCTGTGGGATATGACCGCCGAACGAATTTTGAAATGGATTCATATTCTTTTAATTTTAGTTTTTTAGTTTCGCCCATAAGATATATCCGGTGATAAAACCGAATCAAAACCGAATGGCTACATAGGCAAGAAGCTCCCGGCTTCGACCCCGTGAGCTTCTCTCTTCTCCAATGTTACTCTCTCTTCTTATATATAATATACTTTGTCTTTATATTGTCTCTCTCTTTTCAGTCATTCCGCACATACATCGCGGCTCCGGCATCCATAAAGAGTTCGACATTCTCCGCATGATGCGCTATATAAGCCGCCGGTCCCGTATCTCCCGAGTGGCAGATTTCTTCCACCACTTCCGCCTTCGCTTTTCCGGTAATCAGAAAAATAACAAGGCGGGCAGTCAGAATCGGGAATCCGGTCATTGCAATGCGTTTCTGTCCGTTGCGGGGATGAGTGCTGGTCACATAAATCTGGTCGGAAGAGAGCAAAGCCTCCTGTCCGGGGAAGATAGAGGAAGTATGTCCGTCATCTCCCGCTCCCAACAGCACAATGTCAAATTCGGGCCAGCCATTCTTCTTGGGCACCTGCCGGCTGACAAGTTCGGAATAGCGGGCTGCTTCTTTTGCCGGTTTCTCTTCACCACGAATGCGGTATACATTTTCGTAAGGAATGGGCACTATCCCCAAAAGCAGGGAACGCATCATTCCATAATTACTATCAGAATCTTCGGGAGGAACGCAACGTTCGTCTACCCAATAAAGTTTCATACGCTTCCAAGGAGTAATATCAGCGTATTCATTTGCCCATAAATCAAACATCAAGGCGGGAGTGCTGCCACCACTCACTGCTATGTTGAACGTTTTGTCCGGTTCAGCATTCATGATATCCACCAGGTGGAATATCAACGAACGGGCTGTCTCCATAGACGACGGGAAAACAGATAGTTTCATAGTTCGCAATATTGGTCTGTATTTGTTAAATTCTTACACGGATTGGTCCAGTCTGCCCCATGCTCGTGCATCATAGCTTCACTTTCGAGAGGTCCCCACGTACCTGCCGGATAGCCGTACAAAGGTGCGTCCGGATTATCTTTCCAATAACGTAAGACCGGATCAAAGAAGTTCCAGGAAGCCTCTACAGCATCACTTCGAGTAAATAAGGTCGGATCTCCCTGAATGCAGTCGTCAATCAGACGGGCATAAGCGTCACCGCTCGGCACGCCGCCCAACTGTGCGTAACTGAAATCCATCGTCACCTGACGGACTTCGAAACCTGCACCCGGAACCTTCATTCCGATCTTCAGCACAATACCCTCGTTTGGTTGCAAACGAAGAATCAACTTATTAGCCCTCGGACAATTACCGCCAGAACAGCGGAACATCTGATGGGGCGTCTCGCGGAAGTGAACGACAATCTCCGTCACCTTCGTCGGCATCTGCTTACCAGTGCGGATGTAGAACGGTACCCCGCTCCAGCGCCAGTTACTGATGCCCAGCTTCATCGCAATATAAGTCTCCGTACGCGAGTCGGGAGCCACTCCCTTTTCCTCACGATACCCCTTCTTATTGCCCGAAACCGTATATTGCCCGCGAACGATATGTTCGTTCAAGTCCGTCTCCGTAAGCGGAGTCAGTGACTCATAAACCTTCACTACCTCATTCCGGAAATTATCCGCATTGAATACCGCCGGCGGCTCCATAGCCGTAAGAGCTACGAGCTGAATCAGGTGATTCTGCACCATATCCCGCAAAGCCCCCGCCGTCTCGTAAAAACCTCCGCGCTGCTCAATGCCCAGATTCTCTACAGCAGTAATCTCCACATAATCTATATAATTACGATTCCATAACGGCTCAAAAATACCATTGGCGAAACGGAAAGCAAGCACATTCTGCGCCGTCTCCTTGCCCAGAAAATGATCGATACGATAAATCTGATGCTCATCAAACACAGAAGAGTAAATCTTATTCAACTCAAGCGCCGACTCCAAATCATACCCGAACGGCTTCTCAACAATAATACGAGAATGAGGAGTATTCAGCCCGGCCGCCTTCAAATGCAAAGGCACCACACCATACAACGAAGGCGGAGTAGCCAGATAGAACAACAAATTATCCGGATCGACCTCCTTCGTAAGCTCTACCAAACGCTCCCGCAACTGCGAATATCCCTCCACTTTCGCAGGATCCATCGGCAAATAATACAAATGAGACACAAAAGAAGACATCAGCTCCAAATTCTGCTCTTCAGCCTTTACAAACTGCTGCAACTCCCCAAGTATATATGAACGGTAATCTTCATCAGAATAGACAGTACGCCCAATTCCCAGAACAGTAAAACTCCCCGTCAGCCGTTTATCCCGATACAGAGAGTACAATGCAGGCATCAACTTGCGTTTAGTCAAGTCGCCCGAAGCACCAAAAATAATCATTGCAAATTTATCCATCGTCGTATTTTTAACTTTTTACCTTTTATCCATCCATCACCGCACCTAAACCGACCAGCCTCAACCAACCGACAAACCGACCAATCTCAACCAACCGCCCTAACGCATAATCACCCACACACCCACTACTACCCCCACCTACAACTTACCATCCGAACGGTCTCCCGGCCTCACCGAAGGAGCGTCAAGCGGAGGCTGTATCTCCGGCGTGAAGAAGGGCAGGCTGTTTGAGCGGAGCGAGTTCCTGCCCTTTAGCCGGAGATGCAGCCGGAGTAGCTCCGTAGGTGCAGCCTTGATTTTTTCTTTTGGTACCTTTCTTTTGCATCAAGGCAAAAGAAAAGTACTCAGACATTATAAGTCCCCGACTTCGTCTCCCCTCCGTGTCCCGTCCAATTCTCATGAAAGAACTGTCCGCGCAGCTCATCCTTCCTCTCAAACGTATGCGCACCGAAATAATCACGTTGCGCCTGCACCAGATTGGCAGGTAAATTGTCAGAAGTCAGCGAATAAAAATAATTCAAAGCCGAAGAGAAAGCCGGAACAGGCAATTCCTCCTTCATCGCCTCCGCCACCAGATTCTTCCATCCGGGGAGCAAAGACTTGATTTCCTCACGGAAGTAAGGAGCCAGCAACAAATGCTTCGGCTTATCCGCCGCCTCAAAAGCAGCAGCTATATCATTAAGGAAAATACTGCGGATGATACATCCCCCACGCCACATACGGGCAATGGAGGCCAAATCCAAATTCCATCCGAAAGCATCAGAAGCCCGCTGCAACACAGCAAAGCCCTGCGCATACGACACCAGCTTGGAAGCGTAAAGCGCAGAAAATATCTCCTTCACCAATTCCGCCTTATTATATACAGGTAATGTATGCTTGCACAAGAACTGCTTGGAAGCCAGATGACGCAACTCCTTCTGAGCCGAGAGACTGCGTTCGAACACCGCCGTGGCAATCAAGCCCAACGGCATCCCCAACTCCATCGCATTGATGACAGACCACTTTCCCGTCCCCTTCTGTCCGGCAGCATCGAGAATCTTATCGATCAGATACCCACCGGATTTATCCTTGTGACGCAAAATATTAGAAGTAATCTCAATCAGATAACTGCGCAACTTCCCTTCATTCCAACGGGCAAAAACGTCCGCCATCTCCTCGTTCGTCAGATCAATGAGATTCTTCATCACCCAGTAAGCCTCGGCAATCAACTGCATATCACCGTATTCGATACCGTTGTGAATCATCTTCACAAAATGTCCCGACCCGGCAGGGCCTACCCACTGGCAACAGGGAGTTCCGTCCGGCGCTTTCGCCGCGATGCTCTGCAAGACAGGCTTCACTTCCGGCCACGCTTTCTCCGATCCTCCGGGCATGATGGAAGCACCGTTCAACGCACCTTCCTCACCGCCCGACACTCCGCTTCCTACAAACAAGAATCCTTTCGATTCAGCTAATTTTACACGGCGATTGGTATCTTCGTAATTAGAATTACCACCGTCAATCAAAATATCTCCGGGAGAAAGCAAAGGGAAAAGCTGATCCATCAGTTCGTCTACCGGACTGCCGGCACGTACCATCATCATAATCTTGCGAGGGGTGGCGATTGATTCCACAAAAGCCTTTATATCTGTAAAACCTTCAATGTTTTTACCTTTAGCACGACCATTCATAAAGCGGTCTACTACTCCTTCTTCCACTCCGGGGACGGTACGATTATAAACAGAGACGTGCCAGCCCTTGCTTTCCATATTCAAAGCAAGGTTCTCACCCATCACTGCCAGACCGATCAACCCGATATCTGTTTTATTCTGATTTGCCATATCTTATATATTTTAAAATATTGTTTATGTAAGAAACACTTGAAAAGCACATTTGTTCGCTAGTTTTGGATTAAAATACTATTTTTGTGGTCAACAAATAACTATCAGAATGAAGAAAATCAAGATCGACCTGCTGCCACGCATCATTATTGCTATCATCTTGGGGATTGCCATTGGCACTATTTTTCCGGCTCCGCTGGTACGAATATTCGTTACGTTCAACGGAATTTTCAGTGAATTTCTTAACTTCTCCATCCCGCTCATTATCGTCGGACTGGTCACCGTAGCCATTGCCGACATCGGCAAAGGTGCGGGAAAGATGCTGCTTGTCACCGCCCTCATCGCTTACGGTGCGACGCTCTTCTCCGGCTTCCTGTCCTACTTCACCGGTGTCACCGTGTTCCCCTCGCTCATCGAAGTGGGCGCGCCGCTCGAAGAAGTCAGCGAAGCGCACGGCATTCTCCCCTACTTCTCCGTATCCATCCCTCCGCTGATGAATGTCATGACGGCATTGATCCTTGCCTTCACACTGGGATTGGGACTGGCGGCACTGCACAGCGATGCTCTGAAGAGTGTAGCACGGGATTTTCAGGAAATCATCGTACGCATGATCAGTGCGGTCATCCTGCCTTTACTGCCGCTTTACATCTTCGGCATTTTCCTGAATATGACTCATTCCGGACAAGTATATGCCATTCTGATGGTCTTTATCAAAATCATCGGAGTTATCTTTCTGTTACATATCTTCCTGCTCGTCTTTCAGTATTCCATTGCAGCACTCTTTGTCCGTAAGAATCCGTTCCGGTTGCTGGGCAGGATGATGCCGGCCTATTTCACCGCATTGGGCACGCAATCGTCCGCCGCCACCATTCCGGTGACGCTGGAGCAGACGAAGAAGAACGGAGTATCCGCCGACATTGCAGGATTCGTGATTCCGCTCTGCGCCACCATTCACCTGTCCGGCAGCACGCTTAAAATCGTGGCCTGCGCACTGGCACTGATGATGATGCAGGGAATGCCGTTCGACTTCCCGCTATTTGCCGGATTCATCTTTATGCTGGGCATCACGATGGTAGCCGCACCGGGCGTTCCGGGAGGAGCCATCATGGCGGCACTCGGTATCCTGCAATCGATGCTCGGCTTCGACGAGTCGGCACAGGCGCTGATGATCGCACTCTACATCGCCATGGACAGTTTCGGAACTGCCTGCAACGTGACGGGCGACGGAGCCATCGCACTGATCATAGACAAAGTGATGGGAAAAGGGACGGGAAAATAAAACAGACTTGGTTTGCATATACAGCATAAAATAACGAAATTTGTCCCCCGTATCTTCAAATAAAAAATAAAGGAATATGAAAACAGCCCTTATATCAGGCATCACCGGACAGGATGGTTCTTATCTTGCCGAATTTCTCTTGCAAAAAGGTTACGAAGTACACGGTATCCTCCGTCGTTCTTCCTCATTCAATACCGGACGTATCGAACATTTGTATTTTGACGAATGGGTACGCGACATGAAACAGAAACGTACCATCAACCTGCACTACGGCGATATGACGGACTCCAGCTCACTGATCCGCATCATACAGCAGGTGCAACCGGATGAAATCTACAATCTGGCAGCGCAGAGTCATGTGAAGGTATCGTTCGACGTGCCCGAATATACTGCCGAAGCGGACGCTATCGGCACACTGCGTATGCTCGAAGCCGTACGCATCCTGGGACTGGAAAAGAAAACAAGGATATATCAGGCTTCCACCTCCGAGCTTTTCGGCAAGGTGCAGGAAGTTCCACAGAAGGAGACGACTCCGTTCTATCCCCGTTCTCCCTACGGAGTGGCAAAGCAGTACGGTTTCTGGATCACCAAGAACTACCGCGAAAGCTATGGCATGTTTGCCGTTAACGGCATCTTGTTCAATCACGAAAGCGAACGTCGTGGCGAAACATTCGTTACCCGCAAGATTTCTCTCGCTGCCGCACGTATCGCGCAAGGCGAGCAGGACAAGCTGTATTTAGGTAATCTGGATGCCCGCCGTGACTGGGGATATGCGAAAGATTACGTGGAATGTATGTGGCTGATTCTTCAGCATAACGTTCCGGAAGATTTCGTAATCGCCACCGGAGAGATGCACACCGTACGCGAATTTGCCGCACTAGCATTCAAGGAGGCAGGCATCGAACTTCGTTGGGAAGGTGAAGGCGTGGACGAAAAGGGTATCGACGTGGCTACCGGAAAAGTATTGGTAGAGGTTGATCCCAAATATTTCCGTCCGGCAGAAGTGGAACAACTGTTAGGAGACCCTACCAAAGCCCGGACATTGCTGGGATGGAACCCAAGGAAGACATCGTTCGAAGAACTGGTAAGCATCATGGTGCGCCATGACATGGAGAAAGTAAAAAGAATGATCGCTACCAAGCACTAACAGACCTCAAACCGAACGCGGATTACGCCGATTAAACGATCTTCTTTTTTTACAGAAGATGCGCATAACCGGAGTAATCCGTGTTCATATATGATACTTAATCATGGAAAAGAATGCTAAAATCTATGTAGCAGGGCATCACGGTTTGGTGGGTTCTGCTATCTGGAAGAATTTACAGGATAAGGGATATACCAATCTGATCGGGCGTACGCATCAAGAACTGGATTTGCTCGACGGTGTAGCTGTCCGCCGTTTTTTCGACGAAGAGCAACCGGAGTATGTGTTTCTGGCTGCTGCATTCGTAGGCGGCATCATGGCAAACAGTATTTATCGTGCCGACTTCATTTATAAGAACCTGCAAATACAGCAGAACGTCATCGGTGAAAGTTTCCGTCATAACGTCCGGAAACTGCTGTTTCTGGGCAGCACCTGCATCTATCCGCGTGACACCGAACAGCCGATGAAAGAAGAAGTCCTGCTGACTTCACCACTGGAATACACAAATGAGCCATACGCCATCGCCAAGATCACCGGACTGAAAATGTGCGAGAGCTTCAACCTGCAATACGGCACGAATTACATCGCCGTGATGCCGACCAACTTATACGGTCCGAATGATAATTTTGACTTGGAACGCAGCCATGTCCTGCCTGCCATGATCCGTAAGATTCATCTTGCGCACTGTCTGAAGGAAGGAGACTGGGAAGCTGTCCGCAAAGATATGAACCAACGTCCTGTAGAAGGCGTCAATGGCGACAGCCCCAAGGCGGACATTCTGAATATCCTCCGCAAATACGGTATCAGCGAAACGGAAGTGACTCTGTGGGGCACGGGAACTCCCCTGCGCGAGTTTCTCTGGAGCGAAGAAATGGCCGACGCCAGTGTATTCGTAATGGAACACGTGGACTTCAAAGATACCTACAAAGAAGGTGACAAGGATATCCGCAACTGCCATATCAACATCGGAACGGGAAAGGAAATCACCATCCGCCAACTCGCCGAACAAATTGTAGAAACGGTAGGCTATCAAGGCAAACTAACCTTCGACAGCAGCAAACCGGACGGCACTATGCGCAAACTGACCGATCCGTCCAAACTACACTCTTTGGGATGGCATCACAAAATAGAAATAGAGGAAGGAGTACGGAGAATGTACGAATGGTACTTGAAATAAATTCAAAAAGAACTATCCGCATTGGGGCTGAATTAGAAAGAAACAGACTGAAAACAACCGGTTTTTCGGATTAATCCATGTTAATGACTGCGACATGCATTGTGGACTGTCTTAACAAGCATTGTTAATGACATTACCATGCATTCTTATCGACCCTAACAAGCATTGATAACTTCCCTTTCTTATAGAGAGAACAGTAATGTCATCTGTAAGGAACAATCGTGCCACAGGCCGGAAACACTTGTGCCAAAGGCGTGGCACAACTCCTTCCCCTATACTTCCCAACACTTTTCCCATACTTCCACATCTTAGTCCCTTATTACCCCAAGACTCCCCATTTCCAAAAATTCTTCATTCTTAATTCTTCATTCTTAATTTAATTACTATATTTGCACAATTTAATACCAAATGTGCAAAAACAATGGAAAAGAGTTTTATAGCTTACATTGAAAATAGTATCAAGAACAATTGGGACTTAGACGCCCTGACAGATTATAAGGGAGCCACCCTTCAGTATAAAGACGTTGCTCGAAAAATCGAAAAACTCCATATCATCTTTGAAGAAAGCGGAATCCGCAAGGGAGACAAAATCGCCGTTTGCGGCCGAAACAGTTCCCATTGGGGAGTCACTTTCCTCGCCACACTGACGTATGGAGCAGTCATCGTCCCCATCCTTCACGAGTTCAAGGCGGACAATGTGCACAACATCGTCAACCACTCCGAAGCCAAATTACTATTTGTAGGAGACATGGTGTGGGAAAACCTCAACGAATCGGCAATGCCCCTGCTGGAAGGTATCCTGATGATGAACGACTTCACCTTACTGGTATCACGCAGCGAACGACTGACGCACGCACGTGAACATCTGAACGAAATGTTCGGCAAGAAATACCCGAAGAACTTCCGCAAAGAACACATCGAATACCACAAGGATGAACCCGAAGAACTGGCAGTAATCAACTACACGTCCGGCACAACGAGCTACTCAAAAGGAGTCATGCTCCCCTACCGTAGCCTCTGGTCGAACACCAAGTTCGCGTATGAAGTGCTCGAACTGAAAGCCGGAGACAAGATTGTCTCCATGCTTCCTATGGCACATATGTACGGACTGGCCTTCGAGTTCCTCTATGAGTTCTCCGTCGGCTGCCACATCTACTTCCTCACCCGTATGCCAAGTCCGAAAATTATCTTCCAGGCATTCGAAGAAGTAAAACCGAATCTCATCGTTGCCGTTCCGCTCATCATCGAAAAGATTATCAAGAAGAGCGTACTACCGAAACTGGAAACGCCGACCATGAAAATCTTACTCAAAGTACCCATCATCAACGACAAGATAAAAGCAACCATACGCGAAGAAATGATCAAAGCGTTCGGTGGAAATTTCAGAGAAATCATCGTAGGTGGAGCAGCCTTCAATCAGGAAGTAGAACAATTCCTTAAAATGATAGACTTCCCTTATACGGTAGGATACGGCATGACAGAATGCGGTCCGATCATCTGCTACGAAGACTGGACAAGATTCAAACTAGGCTCGTGCGGAAAAGCCGCGCCGCGTATGGACGTACGGGTACTGTCTTCCGATCCGGAGAATATCGTTGGCGAAATCGTCTGCAAAGGCCCTAACGTAATGCTGGGATATTACAAGAACAGCGAAGCGACAGAAGCAGTGATCGACAAAGACGGCTGGCTGCACACAGGCGACCTCGCCTTGATGGACGCCGAAGGCAATATCACCATCAAGGGACGCAGCAAGAACCTGTTGCTCAGCGCCAGCGGACAGAACATCTATCCGGAAGAAATCGAAGACAAGCTGAACAACCTGCCATACGTATCGGAAAGCATCAT
Organism: Bacteroides sp. MSK.20.82; assembly: GCF_019052485.1. Taxonomy (NCBI): domain Bacteria; kingdom Pseudomonadati; phylum Bacteroidota; class Bacteroidia; order Bacteroidales; family Bacteroidaceae; genus Bacteroides; species Bacteroides sp. MSK.20.82. The sequence goes on along the minus strand of NZ_JAHQUN010000011.1, from coordinate 21,363 downwards.
CGTACAGCAGAACGAGAAACTCGTCGGACTGGTTTATCCGGACTTTGACGAAGCATTCGCCCACGGCCTGAAGAATGAGGATATCGAACGGGTAATGGAAGAAAACCGCGTAGCACTGAACGCCATGTTACCGGCATACAGCCAAATACTAAAAATGAAGATATATCCCGAAGAATTTGAAAAGACCCCGAAAAAGAGCATCAAACGCTATCTGTATCAGGAAGCGAAAGGATAAAGGAAGTGAAGGATTAAGGGAATACTCTGTGAACCTAAACTGAAAAAAAGAGTTATAATAAAGATGAAGATAATAAAGACAATATTCACGGCAGCTGTTCTGATGGCTGCCGTTTGTTTGCCGGCACAGAACAAGAGTGCGGGCATCAACCTTTCCTTCTGGAAAGACATCTGCACACAGCCGTATGACAGCACTCAGACGACTTATGTAAACCTCGGTCTGCTGTCTACGCTGAACCGTCTCAACGGCGTTGGCATCAACGCGCTGGGAAGCGTCATTCATGGAGATATGAACGGAGTACAGATCACAGGATTAGCCAATCTTGCCGGTGGTACGATGCGGGGTGTTCAGATAGCGGGTGTCAGCAATATCAGCGGAAACAACACCGTAGGGCTTTCCGCCGCCGGACTGGTGAATATCACAGGCGACGGCTCAAAGGGGGTCATTATTTCGGGACTTACCAGCATCGGTGGAGACAACAACTCGGGAGTAATGATAAGCGGTCTGATGAATGTGACGGGAAACATGGCTTCGGGATTTCAGTTTTCCGGCGTGTCAAATATCACGGGACAGAGTTTCAACGGTATGATGACTTCCGGACTCTTGAATGTGGTAGGCGAAAACATGAACGGTCTGCAGATTGCCGGTATCGCCAATATCACCGCAAAAGACCTGAATGGCGCACAGATCGGGTTATGCAACTATGCGACGAAGGCTCATGGCTTTCAGATCGGTCTGGTCAATTACTACAGGGAAGATATGAAAGGATTACAACTCGGCCTCGTGAACGCGAATCCCGATACAAGAATACAAATGATGGTATATGGCGGTAACGTCACGCCCGCCAACATAGGAGTGCGTTTCAAGAACCAACTGTTTTATACGATCTTGGGAGTAGGTGCATTCGATCAGAATCTGAACGATAAGTTTTCTATCAGCACGTCTTACCGTGCCGGACTGGCAGTGCCTGTTTACAAAGGTTTGTCTATTAGCGGTGACCTCGGATTCCAGCATATAGAAACGTGCTCCAACAAGGGTGAAGTGATTCCCCGACGCCTTTATGGATTGCAGGCACGGGCGAATCTGGAATATCAGATCAGCAAGAAATTCGGCATCTTTGCCACCGGCGGTTACGGACTGACACGGTATTACAACAAATCCGGTAATTTCGATAAAGGAGCGATCATAGAAGCGGGCATTGTCCTCTTCTAAGGCTGATTAATAAGTAATAGGTAATAAGTATTAGGTATTAACCGTAGCTATCATTTAGAGGTATATCTATCTGTCATTCAAAGTTTTCATCACTTTATCAAAGTGAAACAATTCGATAATGACGAGCATAAGTATCTGTCATCCTGAGCTTGTCGAAGGATCTCCTCTTTTGTAGTCACAAAGAAGAGATTCTTCCTCCTTACAGTCGTCTGAATGACAGACAGATGCGTCTCTAAATGGCAGCTACGGTTAATACCTAATACTTATTACCTAATACTTATTTATACTTTCTCTTTAATCAACCCGATGCGATAAGCCACAAGCAACTTCTTCAAATCCTGAATCTGCGTCACAAGTTCCTTCCCTTTATCGGTGTCTTTCACCATCATCCGTTGCGAATTGAACTCCAGTACAAAGTTGGTTGACTTGATATCCAATCCTTCTTCAATAGCTTTCTGCCTAGACTGGAACGGCTCATGCTGCACCAACTGCATCCCGTGAGAATGGTAGACAAGCGTATAGCCCGCAATTCCCGTCTCCGGCTGATAGGCTTTGGAGAATCCTCCGTCAATAACGAACAGTTTGCCATTTGCCTTCATCGGCTGTTCACCTTGAATTGTCTTTACAGGCACATGACCATTGATGATATGAGAATGAGGTCCCAATGCCCCAAACTCATCTAATATCTGATCGCAGATATCTTCACGATTGCGAAGCGTGTAGTAATATCCCTTCTTTTCCTTTTGTATCTCCTTGTCTTCCAGAAAATAGCGTTCGAAAGTCGCCATCTTATCCTTATCAAACAGAGGAGCTTCCGGACCACACCACATATACCAGATATAGTCCATCGCAAATTCTTTATCATCCTCTCCTTCTTCATCAAAGTATGCAGTACGAATCAGCTGATCGGCCTTATCGAGCAACTTGCGTCCCCAATACTCCTTGCCACGTATCTTGACATGCTTGAAACTGCCATCCTCATTCAAAGGTACCGAAGCATGATAAAGAAGATTGGAATTGGAAACCAAATACATTCCGCCATACGTAAACAGGCAACGCATGTGCTTCTTCAACTTCTCGCTATTCATAAACGAATAGTGAATCTTTTCCACAAGTTCCCGTTCTTCGTCGGTCAGTCGATAAGGATCGGCAGGATCTACGGTCGGGAAGTTTGTGTCACGCAGGGCATATTCTTTGCCTTCGTACACAAAGACTCCACGCTCAAAATCGATCTTCTCCAACAGCTTCCGGTTACTCATCCCGAACTCCGGACGACGGTCTATTATTTCAGCTTCCAGCTTAAACTGGATGATCGTAATCGCCTTGTGCATCTGGGTGATCAGACGCAAAGTCTTCTCATTGTAATTGGTGTCGGCAAAATTCATCTTCGGCATAAAGATGGTACACGGATCATCGGCATAAGTATCCATGGCAAAAGTTGCCAGAGGAAGCAGATTGATTCCATAACCGTCTTCAAGAGTACCCAGATTGCCGTAGCGCATGGACATACGGATCACGTTGGCTATGCAACTGTCATTGCCGGAAGCGGCTCCCATCCACAGGATATCGTGGTTGCCCCATTGAATGTCGAAGTTGTGGTAATTGCACAAAGTATCCATGATGATGTGCGCTCCGGGACCACGGTCGTATATATCACCCACAATATGAAGAGAATCAATAGTCAGACGCTGAATCAGATTACACATGGCTATAATAAAGTCATCCGCCCGCTTGGTAGAGATTATGGTGCTGATGATGACATTGATATATGCGTGCTTATTCGGCTCGACAGACGTTTCGTGCAGTAATTCCTGAATGATGTAAGAGAACTCTGCGGGCAAGGATTTTCGAACTTTGGAACGGGTATATTTGGAAGATACATTCTGACAAACCTTCACCAACTGGTTCAGAGTGATCAGATACCAGTCGTCCAGATCCTTCTCGCGGGCTTTTACCAGCTGAATTTTCTCTTCCGGATAATAGATCAACGTGCAGAGTTCTTTCTTCTCCGCTTCGCGCAGGGTATTGCCGAAAATCTCGTTCACTTTGCGTTTTACCGCACCCGAAGCATTCTTTAACACATGTTGGAAGGCTTCGTATTCACCGTGTATGTCTGTCAAGAAATGCTCCGTTCCTTTAGGCAGATTCAGGATAGCCTCCAGATTAATAATTTCCGTACTTGCATCGGCAATAGTAGGAAAACTCCGGGAAAGCAACTGCAAGTAGCGGAGATCGCCAACTATGCTTTCAGGAGTTATATTACTTTGAGCAGTCATTATATGTACTATTTTACTATTTACAATATGCTATTTATCGACTTATCGTTTATCGCTATAAATATAACGATTTATCATCTACTTATTACAAATTCCAGCCTTTAATGTTCATCGTCAGCCCAATAAAAACATCAACAGCACCTGCGCAATGATCACACGCAGAAACATACACAACGGATATACTGTAGCATAAGCGACGGAAGGATTGTCACCCGGTATCGTATCGTTGGCATAATTCAGCGCCATCGGATTCGCCATACTGCCGCACAACATACCGGATACACTGCCGAAGTCTATCTTCATAATCTTGAAAGCGACAAAGCCGACCAGGACCGTCGGGATAATTGTCAGACCGGCTCCCAAAGCTATCCAAAGCAATCCTTCCGGACGGAAGACAGTATCGAAGAAATGAGCACCGGCATCCAGACCAAGACAGGCTAGATACATGGAAAGCCCCAACGCGCGCAGCATCAGATTGGCGCTGCGGGTAGTGTAAGTGATCATGTGTATCCGTGGGCCGAAAGTTCCCAGCAGGATACCCACGATAATCGGTCCGCCTGCCAGCCCCAGCTTCACGGGAGTACTGATTCCCGGTATGGAGAACGGGATCGCTCCCAATGCCAATCCCAATACGATGCCTATAAATATGACAACAAGATTAGGTTCTTTCAGACTTTTCACTGCATTTCCCAATACTTTTTCTACATTCTGAATGGCTGCTGCTTCACCTACTACTGTCAGGCGGTCGCCCAGCTGGAGAATCAGTTCCGGAGTGGCAAGTAGTTGCACACCCGAACGGTACACACGGCTGATATTGATTCCATAATGGTTTCTTAGTCTCAATGAGCCAAGTTTCTTTCCATTCAGTTCGGGGCGGGTTACGACGATACGCTGCGAGATCAATTCGCTGTCAATTGCATTCCAGTCTATATCTTCCTTGTTCCAGTCCGTATTTTCTTCCTGTTCACCGAAAAGTACTGTCAGAGCCAGGACATTCTTTTCCGCTGTGATCACCAACAGGCGGTCGCCTTCCTTCAATACCTTGTCGGAGGTAGGAATACTGACATGACCGTCACGCCACAAACGGGAAATCACAAATTTCGGATAACTCATCTGAGCTATATCCTTGATACTTTTATTAAAAATAGCGGGGTTATGTACTTGAAACGCTGCGATAAAGGTTTTGTTGGCATCATCCTTTTCTTTAATCTCCAAGTCTTCTTTATGAACCAAGAATTTACGAATCAGCAGTACGGCAAGAATCACACCGATCACTCCCATCGGATAGGCTACCGCACACCCCAAAGCCGGAGTACTGCTCTCTATGCCCATCTGTTTAAGTGTCTGCTGCGCAGCTCCCAAGGCAGGAGTATTAGTCGTGGCTCCGCAAAGGATACCCACCATATCAGGAAGAGACACACCTGTCGCATAACTGGCAACAACAGTCAGCAAAGTACCCAACAGAACTACGGCCAACGCCAACATATTCAGCGTCACCCCTCCTTTCCGGAAAGAACTGAAGAAACCGGGCCCTACCTGAAGCCCCAGTGAATATACGAAAATAACCAGTCCGAAACTTTCTGCATAATTCAGCATCTGTGGATCAACCGAAAGCCCGAAGTGTCCGGCAAGGATACCTGCAAAAAAAACAAAAGTGACTCCCAGAGATACTCCCCAGAAATGCACTCTTCCCAGCCCCAGCCCAATCGCAGAAATCAGTGAAAGCACCACAACTGCCTGTAAGGCAGAATGTTCGAGAAACAGATTATATAACCACTCCATGAATTAAACATACTAATAGGGCGCAAAGATAAAAACTATTTAGTCCCATTCAAAACTTTTAAGCTTTCATTTCGCGCCCTATCTCTTCTCTAAATTCTTAATATCCTGAAATCTTATATGTTATCCTTTAAATTATCTGTTTGTTATCCGCAATCTTTTTACCTGTCACCTCCACCTATCGCTTTTTACCTTTTCAACCTATTCCATGTGGTATCTTTCTACCTGTCGTTATCCGAAATCTCTCTACCTGTCATCTTTTGTGTAATCATCATTTTCTTTTCATTTGCCGGCACTTTCCATCTGCCGGCTATTATCTCACCTACCTGTATATTCTACGAAATTATTCCGACCATCCAGATAACCGCTCAATCGATTTCCTCCGATGTATACATCATCCAGGTAAGATACATCATTGCGACCGTAATCCATGCGAATGGAAGTCTGTGCATAATTCTCCCAGTTCCAACGGAAATAATATTCGAATGTCTCCACATGTCCATTAGGATATTCTACCCGAATAAAATCAACGCCTGTCCGATCCAAATAAAAGTCGAGTTCCTGACGGCAACGGTTACCGTCCACATCCCGATAAAAACTCACCCATGTACGGCTACATAAATCAGAAGAACGATTATAGTAACCACCACCGATATTATCATCATCATAAAAACTATCGATTTCTACTTCACAAGAAGTCAGACTCAACGTTAACACAGCCATTAAAGCCAGTCCTAAGTATCTAAATGCGTTCGTTTTCATATTCCTTTATTTTTAATGGTTCCTTTATTAATCCTATCATTTATCTTTCGATATTACAAAAGTAGGGAATGAATTCTCCTTATGAAATTGAAAATTCCTACTTGTTTAGGGGAATTCACCTAATGGAAGAGGTAAATTCCCCCAACGTACTGGATACCTTACAGATTCCTAAATAGCTAAGAAGACACGCTTCCGCCCTCCAGAACCTTAATAAACATTGAATCAAACATTCAATTATTTAATCAATGTTATAAATCAAGCCATTTAGCCCGATTTATTTGCAGATATCACAAAACTCCGTATATTTGCAATGTGTTTTTCATAGTATTAGATTTAAGGTTAACAAAAAGATTGGCTGTCTGGGATAGATAGCCTTTTTTTATGCTCTTTTTTTTAATAAACTTCTCAAGAAGCCATGAAGACAAACGTAAAATGGCAAATACTGATGTGAAAAATCTGATGACACCACAGGCTTCTATAATAATTAATAAGGTAATCGTTTTCTCCCATGAATAGTGAGAAAAAATATTCTCAAAAAAAATAATCCGTTTAACATTTGAAACATAGCAAGTTATCTCTTTCATCAAAAAACAAGTAAAAAAAATCTTGCTAAAAGATTTGCGTAGTCCAAAAGTTCCCCCTATATTTGCACCGCATTTGAGAGAGAATGCGGGTTCAAGGAAGTTTGGGTGAGTGGCTGAAACCACCAGTTTGCTAAACTGACGTACGGGTAACCGTACCGGGGGTTCGAATCCCCCAGCTTCCGCAAGATTCTCTAAATAAAAAGAGCTAAGTTTTATAGACTTGGCTCTTTTTAAATCTATCAAAAGCCGGTGGGTTCGTCTAACGGTTAGGACACATGCCTCTCACGCATGTAATACGAGTTCGATTCTCGTACCCACTACTCTATTTTAGTTAGCCTCTTACATTGAAGTAAGAGGCTTTTTTTATTATGTTCATATCTCAAGAAATGGAATATAACGTAAAAGAATTGAAAAAGGTATTGATTGAACAATGCAAAGAAGAAGGTATTTATTACGCATTGATAGCAATCAACAAACAGACGAAAGAGATCGTTTTGCCACAAAGCCTTGATAACGCTTTAAATAATCCGGATTACTGCGTCTTTAAATGCAGGAAAGTGAAGGATGAATATAAAGTAGAAGAGGTAAAATAAGCATAATTAAAAAAAGAAGGATATGCTTATTGATATTGTATTAAGATGTTAAAAGATTTAATAATTATTTGAGCATTCAAAGTTTTTTCTGTAAAAGAATGTTATATCCATGTAAAACGATTGTGTTTCACATGGATACCCGCCAACAAATGAAGAAAAACGCTGCTTACTTACATTTCTTCACTCTGCTCGTACAATTCAAAGTAAGACTCTTTATCAATCCGCAGTCGGACTCTGTTTTCCCGCTTCTGACCGGCCAGGTTGATAAATAAATTGAAGTATAATTGACTAAAAGAGAGGTCGGAACGATCATAAGTGATATCGAATGTACATGTTCTTCGGAATGAATCGAAAGTTCCCAGCTTCATACCTCCCTTACACATAAAGACTTCGGGGAAATTCGCAGGCGGATAAGGCTGAAACAAGCTGGCCAGCTGCGCATACACATAATCGATCATCCATTCATCACCGGATACAAGCAATTCTCCTTTCAGACGAAGTTTGACTGCATATTTAGCCGTGACGTCCTGAGAAGTATAAATGGGGACCTGACTCTCTGATGGATAATTACCATCCTTATAGCCAAGGCTCATGGTCAGTTTTGATTTACCCACGCCGTTGAAATCCGCCACATTCAGATCTTTCTGTTGATTTTTCAAGTCAATCATAAATGTCAGTTTACCCAAAGTCGGGTCATTCGGATATTGAGCTATCGTATCCAGCACATAATCTTCTTCATTAAAACTCCGCGCTACCAATACATCCCCCTCTCCGACTTCCAACGCCGGACCTCCTCTTTCAATATCCACATCGCCTACAGGGTAATATATTGCATCATTATCTCTGACACAACCTGTCAGACAAAGCAGTAAAGCTGCTATTCCTATTATCTTATTCATTATCATATTACATCCTTATTTTGGAGACAAAGATACATCTTTTTTGAATCAACTTGATTTATATCAACCGTTTTTAGTACTTTTGCACATAACAAGACTATAATGACATGGATACACTACTAAGAGAAACTGTAAATGCCGTCGTAAATTCCCGCTTTCCCGAAATGAGTATAGAGGGACGCCGACAGATAGAAAGCATCCTGATACGTGAGGAATATCCTAAAGGAGTGATCGCACTTAATGAAGGAGAAGTAGCCCATGAATTAGTTTTTGTCGGGAAAGGGATGCTCCGGCAATATTATTATAAAAACGGGAAAGACGTTACCGAACACTTCTCATACGAAGGCTGTATCCTGATGTGTATCGAAAGCCTGCTGAAACAAGTCCCTACCCGATTGATCATAGAGACACTGGAGCCTGCTGTCATCTATCTGTTCCCTTATGACAAAATGATGCAGCTGACAAAGCAAAACTGGGAAATCAATATGTTCTATCGGAAGATACTGGAATATTCTCTGATTGTATCGCAAACCAAAGCCGATTCCTGGCGTTTCGAATCCGCCCGCGAGCGTTATAATCTATTGCTCGAAACTCATCCGGAAATCATCAAACGGGCACCTTTGGCACACATCGCTTCATACCTGCTGATGACACCGGAAACATTGAGCCGAGTACGTTCAGGTGTTCTGTAGTTTTGTAATTTTGGGGAGCTATCTGCTTTTCCGGTATTCTTTGGGAGACATACCGGTATAATGCTTAAAGTACTTACCGAAGAACGACTGGTTGGCAAAGTTTAAACGGTCGGCTATCTCCTGTATGTTCATGCTCGAAGAATTCAAGAGTGCCTTCGCTTCCAAGATCACTAATTCGTCAATCCACTCCCCTACCGTCTTCCCGCTGACTTCCTTGACAACTCCGGACAGATGTTTCGGCGTCAGACACAACTGATCCGCATAAAACTTCACGCTGCGTTCCGACTGATAAGACTGAACCAAAGATTCATAGAAGCGCTCAAATATATATTCTTTACGACTTTTACTTTTGACAACGGCAGAAGCATCCGGAGCATAACTGTTGAAAATATTGCAAAGCTCAAAGAAGAAGCCCTGCATCAATCCCATTACTACCTCCCTACGGTACCTATCGTCTTTATTTTTCAATCTCTTTCTGATGAAAGCATGATACTCCTTAATCATCTCCTGCTCGTGCAGATTGAGATCAAAACAAGGGTAATCTTTCAGAAAGAAAAAGAATGAAAGCACATTACCAACTTTGGGCAATGATTCCAACAGACTTTTTGATACAGCAAAGAAAATCCCTCTGAAATTGGAACTGAACTGACGATGTTCGATTATCTGATTGGGCAACGCAATAACCATTCTGCCCGGAATCAGTTCAAACTCACGCAGACTGATATTAAAACGAGTAGAGCCTTCCAGACAAAGTCCGATGCTCACCACTTCCAGTTTACTGGGGCCATTATAAAGGGAAATAACGCTCTCCATGTCGAAGAGCGCTATATCATTGCCGACCACATCAATACTACCCGGATCTATATGTTTAGAATGAACTACCGAAGAAATACCTATCTTAGGAACAACTTGCATATCCATACACTCTCTCTTTTGGTTGCGACAAAGATACCAGTAATAATGAGATGTTCAACCTAAGGCGAGAGATTATCTGTCAAAAAGAACACTTTTGCCTACTTATTGACTATCTCCGAATAAAAACTTATAATCACGTTCAGCAGCCGGAACAGTCCACTTTTCAGGAACGAATTTCCATTGGTTCAATGCCTTCGGGGCCATAGTACCTTTCTTTTCTATATAATTCATCAGATAGAAACGAAGATCCTTATCCGTAGAGAAGATGATACGCTCTTTCAATTTCTCCTGCGGGATGCCTGATCCTTTCGTCAGCAGTTCTCCACCTCCATTCCCCCGGTAAGAGTTCAAAGCCACCTTATAAATCTTATCCATGAGGAAAGGACTGCCGTCTGCCATGCTGATAATCGTAATCTTCTCCCCTTGCGGCTTGGTGACGTCTACGGTATAAATAATTCCCGATGCTGAATCAAAATTGAAGCTGAAATTTTGGAAAGAAGCTCTGTCCTCCGCACCTTCGCGACGTTTCTCCTTAAACCAGAGCAGATGATCGTCCGGAGACTTCATCCGGTTGGTCCACATGAAATAAGACATTTCCAGATAGTCCTTGATTTCTTTTCCGGATAAAGTCATCATATATAGCATATTCTCATACTTATACAGATTGAACATATCGCTGACAAACACATCACCTTTATTTATTTTCGCATCAAATGAAAGCGGTGCTGCAAAGGATATCTCCGCACCGGTGATATCAAGCTGCAAGGTATGGATCAAGTCGATAAAAGCAGACGGTCCGAAGAAAGAAGGACAGGTTGAGATACTCTCGGTGAATGTACCGATCTTTTTAGAGACAAAGTTACGGACAGTGTCATATTGAGGAGCAAAATGCTTCATAAAGTCCTCGCTGATTCCATAATCTTTCGTTTCGGTCAATACTCCTTTTATATCTTTGCTGCGCACCTTCCCATCTTTCAGTTTCAAGGTCACATCGATGTTGGACAGAACAATTCCGTTGCTTGCCGGATCAATGACCAGTACTGAATCACCTGCCACATTCATCACTTTCTTACATTCGCGCGCATGATCGTGTCCCATCAGTACAATGTCAAATCCGGGGACATTCTTCGCCACACTCAGAGAAGCGTTTTCATTATACTTGCCGGACATTTTGAAAGCCTCCTGCCCCGCATGGAACAAGCCGATCATCAAGTCCGGATTCTCTTTTTCACGGATGATCTTCATCCATTTGCGTGCAGTCTCCTCCATGTCGTCGAAACGCAGTCCCTTCCACAGGTTCTCCGAGAGCCATGCAGGGATAGCAGGGGTGATCATTCCAAGGATTACGATTTTCACTCCGTCACGTTCCATGACCTTATAAGGAGGAAGATGAGGTTCTCCGGTCGATATATCGATGATATTAGCTCCTAATACGAGAAAGTCACAGGTATTTATCCAGCGGTCGAACACGGCTCGGCCTGTCTCCACATCATGATTACCCATATTTCCGGCATCATATTTCATGTAGTTCATCATTTCCGCGCATAGGTGGGGTGATACTGTATCTATATAATTATAGTAATAGGCAGTCGGTTGCCCCTGCAATATATCGCCGTTGTCGAGTAAAATAAGATTCTCCTTATATTGTTCGCGTTCTTTCTCCACAAAAGCGTATATTCGTGCCAGACTGCCCTGCCAATCCTTACGGGTAATAAAATTATAAGGATAATAATTACCATGTACATCACTTGTCTGTACAATTTTCAGCTTCACTACTTTTTCCTGTGCCGCAATTGAGAGCACGAGGCAAAGAAGCCATACGTAAACACATGCAAATCGTTTCATTCTTTTTCTATTTTAAGCGGATGTGAGAACATGAACCGTGCACCTCCCGTATATTCGGAGTCGATCCATATATCCCCTTTCCATTTATGCACAATCAATTTACAGATAGATAATCCCAAACCTGTTCCCTGGGCATATTCGTTCAGCTTCTCGAAGCGCTCAAATACCAGTTTCTGTTTCTCTTTCGGGATGCCGCACCCTGTATCCGTCACAGAGAATACAGCCATCTCCGTCTCTTCATTCACCGAAAATTCCAGTGTTATCTGCCCTTTCCTGGTGAACTTATCCGCATTAGACATCAGATTGATAATCACCTGCTGCATACGCTGTATGTCTGTCGTCATCCGAAACGACTCATAATCGCTGACAAACAGGAACTGATTGCCGGACTGCCGTGAAACGCTGACAGATGCCACCACCTGCCTGCATAGCTGCACCACGTCACACTCTTCCCAAGTCAACGTGACCCTGTTCGCTTCCAGGCGTGAGAGATCAAGAATATCATTGATCAGGCGAAGCAACAAATCCGAATTTGTCTTGATAATCTGATAATAGGTCTGCTGTTCTTCTTCCGTATTGCCACCCACAGCGAGCACATCCGAGAAACCTACAATGGAGTTTAAAGGCGTACGTATCTCATGGCTCATATTGGCGAGGAAAGCACTTTTCAGACGGTTCGATTCTTCTGCACGGTCCTTAGCCACCCGCAGGTCTTTTTCCGACTTCAGCAGATCGTCCTTCAGACGTTCGGTGCGGAAATAGTAGAAGAGCGAGATGCACAAACCCAGCACAAGGATGAGAAACAGTGCACACGCCGACCAAATCTGATAAGTATATTGCTGATAGAATGATACAGTCTGATTAATAATCTCCACATCAAAAGGAAGGATATCCGGGTCCAGTCCCCACTCCTTCACCTTCCGGCTGTCCAGTACGGCCTTGCTGCCAATCACGGAAAGGTGCTGCTGTTCATCCGCCGGATATTGATCAATCTGTACAGATGCCAATGCCATGTCCTTTCCCAGTTTCCGGTAATCGGGCAGCACTCCGCCGATCGCCCAATACCCCAGACTCACCGATGAGGGAGTAAAAGTCGGAATGGTCGGAGTAACCTCCATCATGGCATAAGTAGCATTCCGCATGAAATAACCTTCGTTCATATCCACACGCCACGTGCCTACCATGATCACCGTATTCTCCGGTAAATGACGCAATTCTTCTACAATCGTATAGATAGTATGCCGCCGGCCGTCCATCAAGATCAGGTCGATTTCGGGAAACTTCTTCATTTCCTTCCGCACCAGTGCCTGCATGGTGACGCCGCCGTAAGTATTGTCCGAAATAAAAGCGATGTGTTCCGTCTTCGGATAAAACACCTTGATCATCCGGACGTTATCTTCTATATTGTACTGATTGATAAATCCCGACTTCAATTCCGGTATATTCATGTGGTCGGTAAAGAGATCGACCGATTCCGGCATCCATGTGTCCAGTCCGGCAACCGTATCCTCGGGCAGTATGACGATGTTACTGCTGACGAGACTACACATCACCGGCACCTTCACCTGTATCGAATCCCGTTGCGACAGATACGCCGCCCATGCTTCCTGTCCCAACAGAATAATCTGCGCCGGATGCTTCTCCCCTTGATATTTAGAAAGAATCTGCGTCATCATACCGCTCCAAAGCGGGGCTTCGGAGAAACTTTTGCAGTTCATGTTTTCAATGATAATATCGCGTTTCCCTCCCAATTTGCTATATTCTTCCATATAGTCGGAGATAGTGACCGAAGTTTGATGAGCGGCGGGATTGTAGGAGCAGATAATCAGGATGGGTTTCTGATCGTTAGAGACAGCAAATAACGCTGTGGCCCGGAAAAGCCATAGTAAACAGATAAACAGGCATCCTATATATCTCATCATACTTGTAAGTTTTGAAGTGTTACTATCTCATTTTAGCTTGCAAATATACTAAAACTTGTCGGCTATAACAGATTTATGTGTATTTTTGTCGCTCATTCATTCACAAAAAAATTGTTTATGGAACTATTTCATCAAATGATTTCCGGATTACTGGGAATTCCGGAAAGACAAATCAGCAGTACCCTCCACTTGTTGGGCGAAGGTGCCACCATCCCTTTCATCAGCCGTTACCGTAAGGAAGCTACCGGCGGACTGAACGAAGTACAGATAGAGAACATCAAGGAGCAACATGACAAGTTGTGCGACATAGCCAGACGGAAGGAAACCATCCTCAGTACCATCAACGAGCAAGGCAAACTCACTCCGGAGCTCGAAAAGCGCATCAACGCCACCTGGAATCCTACGGAACTGGAGGACATCTACCTCCCCTACAAACCCAAACGGAAGACCCGTGCCGAAGCGGCCCGTCAGAAGGGACTGGAACCACTGGCCATGATCATGATGCTGCAAAGGGAGCCTAACCTCACCGCCAAAGCCGCCACCTTCGTCAAAGGCGACGTAAAGGATACGGAAGACGCACTGAAAGGTGCCCGTGACATCATCGCGGAGCAAGTGAATGAGGACGAGCGTGCCCGCAACGCCATACGTAACCAGTTCACCCGTCAGGCGGAAATCACCGCCAAGGTAGTGAAAGGAAAAGAGGAAGAGGCCGCCAAGTACCGGGATTATTTCGACTTCTCCGAATCGCTGAAACGCTGCACTTCCCATCGCCTGCTCGCCATCCGCCGGGCAGAATCCGAAGGGTTGCTGAAAGTATCCATCAGTCCGGATGACGAAGCCTGTCTGGAACGCCTCGACCGCCAGTTCGTACATGGCAATAATGAATGCAGCCATCAGGTAAAGGAAGCCACTGCCGACGCCTACAAACGTCTGCTCAAACCTTCCATCGAAACAGAATTTGCCGCCCAGTCCAAAGAAAAAGCCGACGACGAAGCCATCCGCGTATTTACGGAGAATCTCCGCCAGCTGCTTCTCTCTCCTCCTCTCGGACAGAAACGGGTGCTCGCCATCGACCCCGGATTCCGTACCGGCTGCAAAGTCGTCTGCCTCGATGCGCAAGGCAACTTGCTGCACAATGAGAATATCTACCCGCATCCTCCGGTCAATAAAACCGGTGAAGCGGCCTCCAAACTCCGCAAGATGATAGAAGCCTATGAAATTGAAGCCATCTCCATCGGCAACGGAACAGCCAGCCGCGAAACGGAAGACTTTATCAATCATCAGACCTTCGACCGGCAGATTCCTGTATTCGTGGTCAGCGAGCAGGGCGCTTCCATTTATTCGGCATCCAAGATCGCCCGTGACGAGTTTCCCGATTATGACGTAACGGTACGTGGAGCAGTCTCCATCGGTCGCCGACTGATGGACCCTCTGGCGGAACTGGTAAAGATCGACCCCAAATCTATCGGTGTGGGACAATACCAGCACGATGTAGACCAGACGAAACTGAAGAAAGCCCTTGACCAGACAGTGGAAAACTGCGTGAACCTGGTAGGCGTGAATCTGAATACCGCCAGCAGTCATCTGCTGACATACATATCCGGTCTGGGGCCGCAACTGGCACAAAACATTGTCAACTTCCGTGCCGAGAACGGAGCTTTCTGTTCACGCAAGGAGCTGATGAAAGTCCCCCGCATGGGTGCCAAAGCCTTCGAACAGTGTGCCGGCTTCCTCCGCATTCCCGGAGCAAAGAACCCGTTGGACAACACAGCCGTGCATCCGGAAAGCTACCACATCGTAGAGCAAATGGCAAAGGACTTGAAATGTAGCGTAGACGAACTGATCGCGAATAAGGAACTCCGCCAAAAAATCAAGATATCGGACTACATCACACCGACTGTGGGCCTGCCTACCCTGCAAGACATCATGCAGGAACTCGACAAGCCGGGTCGCGACCCGCGTAAAGCGATCAAGGTATTTGAATTCGACAAGAACGTGCGCACCATCGCAGACTTGCGCGAAGGCATGATTCTGCCGGGCATCGTAGGCAATATTACCAATTTCGGAGCTTTCGTCGATATAGGCATCAAGGAGAACGGGCTTGTACACCTCTCCCAACTGGCCGAACGATACATCTCCGATCCTACAGAAATCGTGTCCATCCACCAGCATGTCATGGTCAGAGTGATGAACGTGGATACCGACCGGAAACGGATTCAGCTTAGCATGATCGGGGTACAGCAAGACTGATCGCCTCACGTTTTTCTCCCCACCAAACAATTAAAATCGTAAAGATAATCATCAGTACTGTACAAATGAGCGAGCCTTCAAACCCGAAGGCTCCGCCATTCAGTACGTTCTCTTCGGGCAGATGCAGCGTCAGCAGGGATGTCCCAAAGTCATTTCCACTTACCTGATAGCCCAGTATCGGGCCCTGAATCCAGTTCCAGAAAAGATGAAGGGAAATAGGGAAACAAAGATTGCGCGTATATAAATAGGAAGCGCCGATAAACATACCTGCAAGTAACAGATTCAGCATAGGCAGGAAGGCAAGGTTCGGATTGAAGAGGTGCAGCAATGCGAACAGCAGTGCGGAGACAAAAAGAGACAGGAATTTATTCATCCGGGTATGCAGCAGACGGCCGAGTATATAGCCACGCATCATGATTTCTTCGGCCAGAGCCACCAGCAGGCAGAACACAAAGGTAGCAAGCAGATTCAGAGGATCGAACTGAAAACCGGTTACTTCCACCTCACCCAAAGCCAAAGACAGTCCGAAGCCGATCAAGTAGAGAAGGATGGCTGCCAGCAGTCCGTACCACAATCCCCGTGCATGACCTTTCAGTGTCAGTCCCAGGTCAGAGAAAGGGCGACGCTCAAAATAGAGCAGAATCACTGCCGAAGTCAGCACAGCCAGCAGCATGCCGGCTTCCGCCACCATATGCCCCAACAATCCGGGGTGCCTTGCCTCATCACCAAGAATCAGAGATAAAACTCCGAAGCCTATCGTACTATACAATCCAAAGGTGACGAAAAGCCCCAGTGCAAACAACAGGATGCACGCCCATACGGGAAGTCTCTTCGGTTCTTTCTTTTCTCTGATTTCTTCTGTCTCCATTTTTACTTTTTGTTAATCACGCTACAAAATTAGATATAAAACATAAAAAAACATCGTGTCTTACCTATTTTTCCTATATTTGTCTGAACAAATCTGTATAATTATGAAAATAAGACAACTACTGATAAGTTTTTTATTGGCTGCCAGCACATTGGGAGCAACCGCACAAGTAAGCAAAACGTATTATGTCAGCAAGCCCGGCACACTGATCTCGATGATGACGGAAGAAGAAGCTAACAGCATCACTCACCTGACACTGACAGGAAAACTGAACGCAGAAGACTTCAGACATCTCCGCGACGAGTTTCCCAGCCTGAAAGTGCTCGATATCTCCAACGCCGAAATTAAGATGTACAGCGGAAAAGCCGGCACGTATCCTAACGGAAAGTTCTACATCTATATGGCCAATTTCATCCCTGCCTACGCTTTCTCGAATGTGGTGAACGGAGTAACCAAAGGTAAACAGACGCTGGAGAAAGTGATCCTTTCCGAAAAGATAAAGAATATCGAAGATGCAGCCTTCAAAGGATGTGACAACCTGAAAATCTGTCAGATACGCAAGAAGACAGCTCCTAATCTGCTGCCGGAAGCGCTGGCGGACAGTGTGACCGCCATCTTCATCCCGCTGGGCAGCAGTGATGCCTACCGTTTTAAGAACAGATGGGAGCACTTTGCATTTATAGAAGGTGAACCGCTGGAAACAACCATACAGGTAGGCGCAATGGGCAAACTGGAAGACGAGATTATGAAAGCTGGTCTGCAACCCAGGGACATCAACTTCCTGACCATCGAAGGGAAACTGGATAACGCCGACTTCAAACTAATCCGCGACTATATGCCGAATCTCGTATCTCTGGATATTTCTAAAACAAATGCGACGACTATCCCCGACTTCACTTTCGCACAAAAGAAGTATCTCCTGAAGATCAAACTGCCACATAACCTCAAGACCATCGGTCAACGGGTATTCAGCAACTGCGGACGGCTTGCCGGAACACTTGAGCTGCCTGCCAGCGTGACGGCTATCGAGTTCGGAGCGTTCATGGGATGCGATAATCTGCGCTATGTGCTTGCTACAGGTGATAAGATTACAACGCTGGGCGATGAACTCTTCGGAAACGGGGTGCCGAGCAAGTTGATTTATAAGAAATAAAAGATGGTCCTTTACAGGATATGATATTTGCTGCCAGAATAGCCTATATCACTAAATGCCCTGAGATAAAATAACTATCATGAGTTAATTATCTCAGGGCATAATAATAAATACGGTATCAGATGGATTTATTCTTCCTGTTTTATGGATATCGGAGGATAAATATAATACTCCTCTTCCGAATCACTAATAATTATATCAAAAGGATCTTTCTTTTTTATCTCAATAATATCACGAGGATAAACAATACTATCAATCATTGACTTATCTTCAAACTCATCAAGTCTACGTTGATAATCCGCTTGTATCGGGACATACACAAAACGGCATTCCTTTAAATAATTATAAAGTTGTCTGACCCAGTCTTTTCCTACACTACTCCAATGATGTAAGAAAGGTCTAAATACAGGATGATCCTCGGAATCTTCCACACCTTCAATTGTTGCCCAATATGCAATAGTATCTTTTCTATTATTAGGAATCAAAGAACCATAATAGGTAAATAATGCAATAGTATCGGATTTGTTTATCATTAAAAAACGACCTATTTCTCCATAGTCTGAACTATCCCAAGCAGGGCGATAATAATGTTTGGTATTAGAACCAAACAAAACCGGTTTATGGGTATGGTTATACATCAAAAACTCAAAAGTCAGACTCACAGGAACAGTGTCCCCTATAATTCCTCCTTGAGGACTTGGATGGATATTACTTCTCGATACATTTAACAATTCAAGTTCCATTGAAAGTTCTTTTACTTGAGCATGTGAACTCATTATAAATAATATAATACTAAACACACATAATATTCTTTTATTTACCACGTTTGCTGTAATAAAGATTATACCTTTCTTTAATTTCATCTTGTTGATATTTAGGTAATTTTTTAAAAGTGGGATGATTCAATTGAGCATTATAGCATTTCCAGTGAGTACTTGTTTTACTCCAGTTCATTATTCCATGCCCATAATACTCATGAACACCTAAATAATTCTGAATACTCTCCACTGTATATAAATCATGTTGATTATAGCCAGATTCTACTGTCACCCGAATTTTCCCTTTTACATATGTCGTAGAATATTTAGGCTTCTCTTTATGTCCATATGGGTCATTATAACCTTTTCCCATATATTCATTAAGACCTACTCTGACCACATCATCCACAATTGACACTTCACCTTTATAAAGCCCAGACATATCAAGCTTAGCATCTGTACTTTTCTTCAATACATCTGTATATATATGAGCCTGAGAAGCAAGTTCTATAACGCTTGTTTTCAACGGAACAGTATTCTTATCTCCCTGTATCTTCTTTGAGTCAGCAACTCCCTTATTTGAGTATTTATCAAAAGTAGCTTTGTTAGTAATGTAAATCGCACCGGTAAATCCTTTCTCGTCTACGCCCAGGAAAGTACCATCTTCTGTATAGTAAGGAGAAGTAAAAGTACCTGTCGGGTCTACAAACTTTATCGGATTTCCCAAACAATAACTATAAGGCGACCAGCTATAATACTTCTCCGCCATCGGATCAATACTTGTAAAGCGTCCGGAGACAACTTCCATCTGTCGGGCATCATAATCATACCAGTTCAAACCATTATTCATATCCAATTCCTTATTATTATATTTATAAGGTTGTTTATCTCCGTGAGTACTCTCTGTAAACGACATGCCGAAAGGATAATAATGATTTATTTGAATTACCGTCCCGTCCGACTTAGCCACCACACGATTATTGCCCAAATGGTCCTGCAAATAGAATATGCCCTGAGATAAAACAACTATCATGAGTTAATTATCCCAAGGCATAATAAAATAGACAAACTACCAAACTTCTAGCCAATATATGACATAATTTTTAAAAATAGTAACGCCTTTCGTATAGCCATGTAACCACTCTTTAGGAAGACCTACACCGGATCTAGAAAGATTATCATCTTCTAAAAAGCGCCCTTGCTTAGCATCAAGAACATAACTAGTTGCATCTTTATAAAAATCAGGTGAAAAATCTATGCCCCAACGTTTAAAATGGGGGATAGGTAGTATGTGAGCAGCATTACAATTATGTAGTGAATCAGAAAACACAACTGTAAAATTATTATAATCATACGGTATAGTCATTAAACAAGAATCAGTTAAATGATAAACAGCTTTGGCTTTTGCTACTAATTCTGTTTTTAATGATTGCGTTTCATTATCATCCAAAGACAATCCTAAATGAATGTAATTCAGATATTTTCCTCGTGGGAATTGAAAATGTGTTATTACATCTGCTCGTTTATCTATCTTATTCGGAAATCCTAAAACAAGGTCGGGAGGATACAAGCCTATTATTTCTTGATAATATCGTATCTGCCTTTTATCAGGATGTACCTGAGATGAGCAAGCTCCCAAAAGAAAGCCTAAAACTAAAATTATTACCTTCATAATTTATTTCATATAATTCAATACTCTTCCCATTCCTCTAGTGGCTTTTGAATAGTCATCCCTATTTCTATAAACATTAACTGCCCGATAGTCTTGTTTACCTGTTGTAATAGTGCTCATTATTCCAAAAAGCGTTCCAATAGCATTATAAATTTTATCTTCCGTTTTCGTTTTTTTATATGTAACATAATTCCTTTCAACATAATTCGTTTTCTTTCCTCCTGTTAACAGAATATCGAGCTTGCCTGTCTTTTTTAACGACTCTGTAAACAAAGGTTCGGTTTTAACTCCCACGACTTTATCCTTGTCAGAAGTAAAAACACCATATCTTTCATTCACAATTTCTATTTTCCCCGTTGTGATTGATACGCTCTTTTTACCGGTAGTGTAAGGTTGCTCCCTTGAATCTTCAGATGTTATATACTGTATCGGATTAATGGCATAACCATGGGCTTGAGCTAAGCTTACTGACTCTTCATAATCATATGATTTTTCTGTTATATCTTTCATATCCCCCAGCATATTGTTTGCTCCAACTCGGGTATATAGATTATCGTTAAAAGTTATCTGCTTCTGATTCATTCCTTTGTTATAATATAATTGACCAGTAGCTTCATACAAATACCAATCACGACCATCCAAATCTATATTTTTGATAGGATTATTATTGCAATAAGCATAAGGAGTTACTCCATGGTATTTCTCACTTGATGGATCTATCACATGCCATCTTCCCAAAGCCGGATCGTACATCCTTGCCCCATAATCATACCAGTTCAAACCATTATTCATATCCAACTCCTTATTATTATATTTATAAGGTTGTTTATCTCCGTGAGTACTCTCTGTAAACGACATGCCGAAAGGATAATAATGATTTGTTTGAATTACCGTCCCGTCCGACTTAGCCACCACACGATTATTGCCCAAATGGTCCTGCAAATAGAA
>NZ_JAHQUN010000080.1:0-13728 GCF_019052485.1 Bacteroides sp. MSK.20.82 | reverse complement strand
CAATACTTTGTGTATGAATTAGTTGGCTGATTTTGTAATATTTAATGAATGTCCCTAAGATAAAAGTTCCTCTTAATGCTGTTGGTGTCATCATTAGAAGTGATGGCACTCAAATTGAAATGAAATGTAAAGATATATATAAATATCTGAATCATTTTATTTAACAAGATCTTCTCTCCGCTTTTTTTTCAAAGAACTACTTATTATAACTTTTAGTTATAATCTACAATTAATTTTATCTTTGGTGTCCGCTTGTATATCAGTGCCAAGATTAATGAATAGGGTATCCAATTTAAAGTTCCAGCTTTTTACAAAAAAAGCAATCATATATTTCTCAAAATACTGATAACCATATAATATATATGATATGATTTAGCAAAGAAAAATACGATGCTTTTTATCAATTAAAAAGCATATCAAAAAAATCTTCTAATTCATAATCAATAGATTAAAATCTTGAATCAATCTCTCAATTGAGAACATATAACAGAATACCTTAATTAATAAATTATTTTGCCAAGCTATAAACCACATTCATTATCCTCTGTCCGATTTCATCGGCAGCTTCCATGGTTGAAGCTTCAGAATATACACGAATAATTGGTTCGGTATTACTCTTGCGGAGGTGAACCCACTTATCATGGAAATCAATCTTCACACCGTCGACATCGTTCACTTCTTCGTCCTTGTACATTTCCTTCACCTTAGCAAGGATAGCATCCACATCAGTTTCAGGAGTCAAGTCAATGCGGTTTTTTGCAATGAAATAAGGAGGATAAGTTGCACGGAGCTTGCTTACGGTCTTACCTTCGTGTGCCAAGTGGCTCAAGAACAAAGCAATACCTACCAAAGCATCACGACCACAGTGGCTTTCCGGATAGATGACACCACCATTGCCTTCACCGCCGATTACAGCGTTGGTAGCACGAATCTTAGCCACTACATTCACTTCACCTACAGCAGAAGCGTTGTATTCGCAACCGTACCTGCGAGTTACATCGCGGAGAGCACGTGTAGAACTCAAGTTAGAAACGGTGTTGCCTGGAGTGTACTTCAGTACATAATCGGCTATTGTTACCAAAGTATATTCTTCACCGTACATCTTACCGTCTTCGCAAATCATAGCCAAACGATCAACGTCCGGGTCAACCACGAAAGCTACATCGTAACCGCCCTTAGCCATCAAGCCCATGATGTCACCAAGGTTCTTTTCCAATGGTTCCGGATTGTGCTGGAAGTCACCGGTCGGATCGCAATAAAGTTTTTCTACCTTTTCCACACCCAAGCGTTCCAACAGCTTAGGAAGGATTACACCACCTACCGAGTTCACGCAGTCGATAGCCACCTTGAACTTGGCGTTGCGGATAGCTTCCAAGTCCACCAACTTCAATGCCAAGACAGCTTCGATGTGCTTGTCATCGTAAGTGTTGTCTTCGCGATAGTTGCCCAAGTTGTCGATGTCAGCAAAGTCGAATTCTTCGGCAGCAGCGATGCGGAGCACTTCCTGACCTTCTTCTGCATTCAAGAACTCACCGTTTTCGTTCAGTAATTTTAAGGCATTCCATTGACGGGGATTGTGGCTGGCAGTCAAAATGATACCACCGCAAGCACCTTCCATAGTTACTGCCAATTCTGTAGTCGGAGTTGATGCCAATCCGATATTCACTACATCAAAGCCCATACCCATCAAGGTACCGCAAACTATGTTCTTCACCATTTCGCCAGAGATGCGTGCATCACGGCCTACCACAATCTTATTGCTCCTGTTGGTAGTTGTCTTACGAATCAGCGTTGCATATGCTGAAGTGAACTTAACAATATCCAACGGATTAAGGCCTTCACCTGCTTGGCCTCCGATTGTTCCGCGAATACCGGAAATAGATTTGATTAATGTCATAATTTATAAGGTTTATACTAAACTTTCAAGAATATTTTCTTTTGATACATCATCCATAAAATGCCATAAATAATGACAGCATTCACTACGGCTATCCATGCCTGGTAATAATCACCTAAGAATTGTTCCAATCCGTGGAACAATGAATAACCGATGCAGTTGAAACTGATACACGATGCCAGCATGTAAGCTGCAATCGAGTTCATGCCGTACACCTTCAGCCATTCCGTATGCTTACACCAGCCTTTGTGGTCGATAGTCCAAAAGAATACAGCCATTAGCAAAAAGCACCATCCGCTGGTTTGAAGCACCATGGAACTGGTCCACAGTTTCTTGATGACCGGCATCTGAAAGCTCCATAACCATCCGGCGGCAACTAATAACACACCAATAACCGCCAATAGATAGAACTTTCGTACCGATTGTCGTGTTTTGTCTTTCAGGATATATCCGGCAAACAAACCGGTCAAAGTGGTGACGGCAAAGTTCAGACTGCTCAATATCCATGTATAACGGTACCAAGGTGCGAAGACTACTTGTCCGTCCTGTACGGTGGCTGCATCTCTGAATCTTCCTAATAAAGTGCGGTCTATCCATTCGGCCAAATTCCCGTCCGGAGTATAGTTGCCGTAGCCGTATCCGTCCACACTGATGAACTCCATGCATCCCCAAAAGGTAAACAGCAATCCGGCGGCAATGCCTATTTGGGTCTTGACTCTTGTATTCAGGAACAGTAGGGATGCCACTAGATAACCCACGGCTATGGATTGAAGGGTGTTGGTATATAGATAGATACGTTCCGGATTCAAGGCAAGGAGGTTTCCTTGGCACATCATACCGAATATCCATAACAAGATGACTCGTTTCAATATACGTCTATATGCTTGTCCCTTGACTGCTTCTTTCCGATAGCGCGACAAGGCGAACGGAATGGATACACCGCTCATGAACATAAACAGGGGCATCACCAGGTCCCAAGGCGACAGTCCTTCCCAATCCATGTGGGTAAAATTCCACATGAAGTAATCAAACCAAGGGGCATCGATGGCATGGGCCAATGGATGCATGATGCCTTCCAAGGCTACCAGACAAAAGAGGTCAAATCCGCGCAATACGTCCAACGATTCAAGGCGCTGTTTCGTAATGTTTGTTCCCATAATCATTCTGTTGTTACTGTGTTCGTTGTGGTGCATCATTTTCCTTGATTTCATAATAATACCTCCGACATTCTCATTTAAGTTCATAACAAACGACAACTTGATTGTCGTCATCCTTAAAATTCTCAATACGTTCAATGTCTTGTTTATCCATCAAAGCTTTGTCTATAAACGTATTTACTTTATGCGGCAATGCAGCGTAATAGAACTTATTATCCTCAATAGCTGACGGAATGGGAAATGTGTATTCTTTTTCCTGTTGATATACTGTCACTTTCCCGTTTTTCTTTTTATAAGCAAAATAGGAATTCTGTTCTTTCATAAAATAACCAATATCCGTATCATGCAAATGAAATTTATCCAATACTATAATCTTATCTGTTTTCATGAGATAGTACATGTAATAATCCATCGGCATATCTTGAGGGATTTCCTTTATATTGACACTTCCCTCATTAAAATCATAGATGGCAACTGGATGTAGGGACAGAGTACTTTTATCTACCTTATAAAGCGTATCGCAAGGATAAGAATAGGAATAGAATAATGCATTATTGTAATTTGCCAATCTGAAATGTGAGGTAATTCCTATTAAATCAGGATATTCATCATGTATGGTCTTCAGAATTTTTTCTTGTTTTACCGAATAGAAATAAATATCCTTGGGGTCATTGATGACATAGATATCTTCCGTCAGTTTGGCATAGGAACGCATTTCCCTCGCAGAACGAGTGGAGTCTGGTATATTCATTTGATAAGAATGCACCAGCTTCAGGAAATTATCATACTCTCTTATTCGGGGAGAAAACGGCTCATAGATGCCGATGTGGCTATTATCATCTATATACATACTGGATACCCCAATATAGTCATTAGGTCCCTGTCCAAGGAGATGACGTGTGCTATGGATGTACTTCCCTTTTCCATCGAATACCATAATTTCATTCTGGTCATTGTTTATGAAAATTTTACCGTTTTGTACCTGCATGGAGACAATCCGTTTTATTAAACAAGAATCATTCGTTTCCAGCGGAATGATAGAAATGTGTTTCACTATATCTGCCATATTCAATGGCTGGCTGGTAGATATATCTATCTGAATCACTTTATCATTTATCTCATCTTGCTTGGAGCAGGATGAAAAAAAGAGAGTAAATAGTGATAGTGTGTATGCAATCTCTCTTAAATCCATAAGTTTGTTTATTTTTGTTTACTAGGGTGTCCAGTTTGATGTTCCGGTTTTTGAATCAAAAAACATTCGTATTCTACTCAAAGTACTGATAACCGTATAATAATGAGGAATGTTGCAAAGAAAATTATGTTTTTTTAGAGTTAAATTCGCTTCAAAACAACATTGTTCTAATTCATAATCAATAGATTAAACTGTTGAATCAATATCAAAATTGAGAACATAGAACTGAATACCCTATTTGTTTACTTATTATTTAAATGCAAGCACAAGCATATCCGCCACCTATGAGAGAAGTTATTTTGTATCTCGTACATTTACCTTGAACCCAATTACCCTCCACATATTGAATAGGACACCCACCAAAACATTTACCGTTGTTCATTCCACATGTAGATGAACTGATAACTTGCCCACCAACAATTTGTTTCATTTCACTCGCGTTCATTACTTCGTGCTCATCATGCAGCATCATTTTTTTTAACTTCATAATTGTATTTTTTTTAGTGCTATTAGATATTTACTCTACAGTGACCTCATCACTGCTCTCTAATTTGTTTCATCTTTTCATTTATAATAAAAATTAAACGATACAATGTCATTGTTTTATTTTTTCTGCGTAAATATAGGCAAAAATATGAAAATTCCTATAATGGACATAATCAAACCGCCAATTGTATCTGCTGCTAACGGAAACCAGAAGGCTTCTTTTCCCGTACCTACTATGAACGGAATGAATCTTCTACATCAGCTATCCGGTAATATTGGTATAGCTTCTCCTTATCCACCTTGCCGGTGAATGTAATCCCGCTACGGATGCCGCTACATTCTTTCAGGCAGATGTTGTAACTATCATCACCAGCCAATATCAAACGGGTATGAGAATATACATCCAAGACTCGTCGGAATGCCTTAATTAAAAAGTCCACTCCTTTGATGCTGTCCAGTCTGCCAACAAACAAGATAATGGAATCCTCTGCATCGAATGATAAGGATTGCTTCATTTTTTTTCGTTCTTCCTCTGCTATCATTCTTCCCTCATCTTTCAGACCATTGTAAATAACAGTAGTTTTTTCGGGTTTCAATTGATAGTCTGCAATCAACAAATTTCGTGTAGTTTACGACAAACAAATAACCTTATCTATTGTATTATGACTCGGCACAATACCATCAAACTGTTTGAAATTAAGAAAGTCCATACTATTCAAAGAAGAAAAATGGAACTTTTCTATAGTGGATATAATGGCTTTCCTAACCGATAGTCCTAATTCTTGTAAGTATTGGAGTGTCTTGAAAACACTTTTAAAAAAAAGAAAGAAGTTAAAGGTGTGTTTCACAACACACCTTTAACTCATGACTAAAACTATCAGTTTTTGTGTGATACTTCTTAAATTCTATTTTTTAAATTCCGTGATGCGTACAGTCCACACCTTTTCGGTGCCGTCTGCCGCTTTCACCACGTACTTGTTCGTGTGTGTCCAGTCACCGGGAACGCCCAATGTAGGAGCGTCCTCAATCGGTATGACATGAGCAGCAGTGGATACTTTCATATATCCGGCTAACTTACTTTGAGATACTTCAGCACGTATGCTTTCCGTATACTTGTTATCTGCTGCCGGAACTGTCACGATGCAATCTACTGTGGCTGCGTCATTGTTTATTGTATATCTACATTGCAATTCTTTGTTTACCGAAATGTTTTCACCGGTAAGACCATCCTTGTCGGGGCCATAATATTTATGATAAAATCCTACCTTCGTGATTTCGGCTTCACCATAAGCTGGCAAATCTTCTTTACAGCTACTGACAAAAGGCAGGCACAACAGCATGAGTAACCATAAAATATTCATTTTCAATTTCATATTCGTTCTATTTAGAATTTATAAATTACCATTCAGGATTCTGATCGGCATCACTTAATGCCGGATTTGCATTAATCACTCCTTGCGGAATGGGAAACAGATAGCGACGGGTACGGAACTCACGCTGGTCATTGGTAAACTGTACCTGTCCCACAAACATACGCTGGCGGTCTTTGGAAATTTCAGAGAATGTAGCCGGACAATTCAGTTCCGGAATCACGCTGGTCGGAGCCAGACCATGGTTGGCTTCCTGACCGTACTTTCCCCAACGCAGCAAACTCCAGTAGTAATCACCTTCCAAAGGAAGTTCCACGTTACGTTCACGTTTGTAGTCTATCCACGCTTCTGCCAGATTGGTAGCCGTAGAAGCCGGCAGACCTCCGTGTACTTCACGTGTCTTGTTTATCACGTTCATAGCTTCCTGCCACTTGCCTTGGCAAAGCAACGCTTCCGCCTTGTTCATCAATACGCGGCCCAAACGGAAAACCACATAATGATAATCTGTGAGCACATCGACGAACGGACGGGGCGATACATTGTAGATACTCTTACGCCACATGTAGTTGGTCAACGGCATGTGCGAAGTACCTGGATTTCCCACACGTGAGCAGCGGTTCAGGTTACCCTTTTGACACATAGTGATGGTTTCACCGTAGAACAGACAAGAGTCGTATACGATGGTAGCGTAAAAACGTTTGTCACGGTTACCGTAAACCAACTCGTTCAGTTTGGTACCGTCTTTAGACACGTAGCCCTTGCCGTTTACCAGTTCTTTCGGGTCGTAAGCCATGTCAGCCACATCACTGACAGGCACTTCGTTCACACTGTTCTTGAACTGGGTGGATTCGTTCCAAGGTACGGCCTGATTGGTCAAACGGTCGATGACCAGGTAATTGTCCACCAGATTCTGTGAAGGTGCGTGCGACATCCAGCACTCGAAGATGAAGTCAGTCTTCATCACGGGTGAGCAACCAAAATTCTTGATGGCGTCGTTGTTCTGGTTCGGAATCATCTCCTGCATCAAAGTGTTTCCACACGTGTTGTTATCCTTGCTGCGGTATCTTGCCAGAATGATTTCCGGAGAAGAATACGCTCCGTCCTGATTGAACATGCCTTCGTAGTTGCTGTCCAATGTATAGCCTTGAATGGCGTCCACTGCATCGATGGCTTGTTGGAACAAGGCTTTCTCTCCCGTATAGGCGGCTGCCGTCAGACAAACTTCAGACTTCAGCGCCAACGCCGCGTTCTTGTTCAAACGACCGGCCTTCGATTCGGTGGGCAGCCCGGCAATGGCATCGTCCAGATCTTTCAATATATAATCATAGGATTCCTTGATGGTCGAAGTCAGTCCTAGATTGAAATCATCCTCTTCCGTCAATACACGGTCTACCCAGATGACACGTCCCGTATGCTTGGCCTGGTAATAGTAAGTCATGGCGCGAAGCATCTTACCTTCGGCTATCAATTCAGTTTTCGATTTTTCATCGATGGGAGAGGCGGCCACTTTCTCGATAATCAGGTTACAACGGCGGACAGTGCCGAAATCACCGAAACCGAAATCCCATCCACGATCTACCAATTCGCGCACTGCATTGGGAGAACCCTGATATACATAAACGGAATTGGTGGTAAGACAGTCTTCCGTCTTGAAATCTGTATATTTGGGTATGACATTGTTATAGGTTTGCAATATGAAAGCCTCTGCCGTAGAACGGGAGCTCCATACCAATTCTTCCGAATAGCTTTCCGAAGGCTTCGTGTCCAGAAAGTCATTACATCCTTGCAATACGCCTGCAGTGCAGAACAGCAACGGAACAATATATTTGTTTATTTTCATAATATTCTGTATTAATAGTTTAGAAACCGATATTTAAGCTGACGGCATACGTTCTGGTGGTCGGATAATCATAGAAGTTGGTATTTCCGATTTCCGGGTCCATACCATATTTGGTAGCCGGGCTGATAGTAAACAGGTTATATCCGGACAGGGCCAGCGTACACTTGGTTATCCAAGGAGTCTTCTTCAACAGCTTATGCTTGAAGTCATAACCCACGTTCAGTGTTTTCAAACGCAGATAGGCTCCGTTTATCAGCCAGAAGTCAGACTGTGTATAGTTATTATTTCCATTAATAGTTCCGCTACTTCTCAGACGCGGATATTTGGCGTCGGTATTATCCGGAGTCCAGGTATCGCCCATAAAGTCGTAGATAACGGGCAGATAACCCTTATCCTGTCCTAGACCTTGTATCATATCACCCATATACATATCTCTGGAGGTTGCACCCTGCCAAAGCATGTTTGCAAACCAGCCCTTATAGCTTACATCGAAATTGATACCATAATTAGCACGCGGAAAACCGTTCTTACCGATGCGGTGCTGGTCATCACCGTCAATAAGGCCATCGCCATTGAAATCCTTGTACTTCAAGTCACCGGCACCCAAATTAACGGAACCTTGACGGATAGGCGAGTTTATGATGTCCTCTTGGTCGCGGTAGAAACCTTCACATTCATAACCGATACCCCAATATCCTTTGGCCTGAGTGGTGCGCTTGTATGGATTCTTCAGGTCGGCTTCCGATTCAAACGGATTGATATTGTAAAATGCGTCGAAGTAAGTCAGATTGGCCGAAATGCCATACTTCCATCCAGCTCGTTCTTCTTTCCACTGTATGATGAAGTCCAAGCCTTGACGGATGTGTTCACCGTTGGTCTTTACATACGGAAGAGCTGTACCCAACGGCGCTGTATAGTTCACGTTGGAAGGAGAGGCCAGGTAACCGGTAGTCACCTTGCGGAAATAGTCGATAGAACCAGACAGGCGGTTGTTCAATGAACCGAAGTCGATACCGATATTCATATCCTTCACGGAATACCAGCTGATATCCTTACTCACCAAACCACCTTCGGAGAATCCCGGCATCCATTGTCCGCCAATATAGTAGCCACGCTCCTCCAAGTTATAACTCTGCAAATAAGCGTAGCGCTCGATGTTGGCCTGTCCGATTTCACCATACGAACCACGAATCTTGAACGTATCAAAGATGTGGCGTTCCTTCAAGGTTTGCCAGAATCCTTCTTCCGAAATTACCCATGCCAACGAACCGGAGAAGAATGTTCCCCAACGCTTGTCTTCCGGAAAAAGGTCGGAACCATCGTAACGCATACTCGCCTCTGCCACATACTTACTGGCATAGTCATACTTGATACGGGCTATCACGGCCGCATTGGCTGCCTCGCCTTCCGCCGAACTGTTTTTGGCAGTGCTTACAGGACCGGCTCCCATTTGGTCAACATCCAGAATGTAATCCACACGACTCAAACTGGAATTGTCATAAGTACTCTTGTTGGCTTCGATACCGATGGTAGCACCGACGGTGTGTACCTTGTTAAAAGTCTGGTCATAGTTGGCGAAGAACTGGGTCGTCCAATTATTTCCCTGGAAATGGGATTTAAACAGTTTTGGTTTTTGCAGAGTACCCATGTTGCCTTCAATGTCGTACATCGGAGCAGTCTTGACCCACTGCTTGCTCTTGTCACTGTTGATGCGGTAACGTCCCAAAGCCTTGAATTTCAATCCCGGTAACCAAGGCACCGCCCAGTCAAGTATCAAATTGGCCGTAACGGACATGATATCGTTATTCAGATAACCGGATTCCGGGCTGATTTCAGCCAGCGGGTTATCGGATGTCTGATAAAGATCCCCGTTCTTGTTATAAGCCAGTTCTGTTGGCTTTTTGTTTTGAAGGTGAGACCATACATAATAATAACCGGTACCGAAATGAGAAGAAGGTTGGGTCTGATTCGTAATATAACCATCAATACCCGAAGTCACCTTCAAACCAATTTCCTTGAAGTCAGCCACCAGATTGGTACGCATGTTGTAACGGTGCAGGTTGTTTGTATTGGTATCGTATAAGGATTCCTGCTTGTAATAAGACAATCCGGTAAACAATTTCAATTTCTCACTACCACCGCTGATAGACAGTGTATGCTTTTGTTCCGGAGCAAAATCGCGGAGCGCCAAATCCATCCAGTCCGTATTGGGATAATTGTAAGGATCGGAACCTGTACGGTATTTCTCCAGCTCTTCATCAGTATAAGGAACGGTTTTGCCATCGTTTCTAAAACTCTGGTTTACATAGGATACTGCCGTATAGGAATCCAATTTTTCGGGCTGTTCTGCCAATTGGGTAAAACTGAATGTACCGTTGTAATTGACAGACATCTTGCCGGCTTTACCCTGTTTGGTGACAATCAGCAAGATACCGTCGGCAGCACGCGCACCATAAACAGCGGTGGCCGAAGCATCCTTCAGGATGGTCATCTGTTCGATATCTTCGGGATTCAGGTTCTCAAAGTCTCGGTATTCAGAGATAACATCATCGATTACCACCAGCGGAGTGCTGCCACCACGGATAGAAATGGTAGAAGTCTTACCGATACCACCACCGGAAGAGGCTACGATGACACCCGGTACCTGACCGGCCAGTGTTTGAGTAATGTTGGCGGAAGGAACCTTAGTCAGGTTTTCCGCATTGACAGTGGCCACAGCAGCGGTTGTCTTTCTTTTGGATGTGGTACCATAACCTACCACAACGACTTCATCCAATACTTCCGTATCTTCTTCCATGATAATCCGCAAGTTCTTTTCCTTGCCGATAACGATGATTTGATTCTTATATCCGATATAAGAAATGATGATGGTAGCCTTCCGAGGAACATTCAATTCAAAATGTCCGTCAAAATCGGAAATCACACCGTTTGTGGTACCTTCCACCACAATAGAAGCACCGATAATCGGTTCGCCGTTTTCATCCAGAATCGTACCTTCGATTCGTTCTTCCTGTTGTTGCACAATGGCAACGGATATTGCATCTGCCGACCCGGACGATGCGAAGATAGGAACGG
Source organism: Bacteroides sp. MSK.20.82 (assembly GCF_019052485.1). NCBI lineage: Bacteria > Pseudomonadati > Bacteroidota > Bacteroidia > Bacteroidales > Bacteroidaceae > Bacteroides > Bacteroides sp. MSK.20.82. Next base: position 2,711 of record NZ_JAHQUN010000080.1, on the reverse strand, counting down.
CACACATGAGCGTGCAACCTATTCCTAAATACTTCAGATAATGCAGATAAGCATTAGAGGTTAACAAATGATTCATAATTTTACATTGTTTATAATAGTTAGATTAGAAAAGAATATCGTTGTTATAATTTACAACGTCAACAATCCGTTTTTATGCTATAGTTTTTTCCTAATTAAAACATTAAATTGATTTTATTCATAATCAATAGCTTGTAAAAAAAACAGTCTAGCACTTTAGTAATAAGTAGAATAAGCCATCTGCAACACTTATCATACCCTAGTTCTAAAGCAAGACGAGCAAATTGTTTAAAACTATATTAATAAGTTCTGAAATTAAAGTTTTTTTATCTTTACATATATTGGTTTTTAAGTTAACAAATTAACAAACAAGTCTGTTTTTAAAGACTTATTGTGATTTCGGAGGCAAATATATAAATATTTTCCAAAATAAAAGAATTCTTTATAAACTTTTTAAGAAATTTGTAATATAATCCAATAAAAAGAAATGTCGCATGACCGGTCTCTTCATAAATATTATCTGCTCATTTTCAATAAATTATTTTTTGTACTGTCATGAAAGGAGAATGGATTTATAACAAAACGATGCGGACATTATTCATATCCATTGGCATATTGGCACCGCATCTTACTCCGTTATTCTTTATTTGGATGGTTGATATTCCTATACAAGCATAGGTATATCTATTAAATAAAACAATAAAGGGAGATGTTGCCATCTCCCGAGTCTCACATCGGACTGTCTCCCTATAAAACTTCTTATTGACCAGTTCGATAGGTCTTCCTTATAGCTGATTTCCTTCCTCATTGACCCGGTAGAACTTTCTGCGTACCCGTAGGGAAATCTTGTTCGGACGAGTATATTTCATAATCAATAGGAAGCGTTCGTAACGCATTATATCTTGTGTGTTGGACAGGAAACGCTGCATATTCAGGTAGAATTACAGGATCTCACGTGAGGGCAAACGATGGATACCGATAATGATCGGAAACATTCATCTAAAATATTCCTCAATAATGTTAGCTATCCTCACAGTTCTAAAGGAACTAATCCTACGAGGGAAAGAAACACAAAAAACTCTCTGCCAAGAAATGATTTTTAACAGAGGGCATTCTTTGCGTTTCGGCAGCTTTGTCACCTGCCGCCTCAAACTTTAAAGTACATTATTTACATCCAAGCTCCAGTCAACACATTCATCCATGTAACTTGTTGACTGAAAAATCGCTAATGCACGGTAACATTACATCGTTCCAATGACCACAATAGGATTCTCATCAAAATCAGGTCTGCATGAAAGAGGGTTCTCCCCCGTTGTGTCAATACCACCCAAAAAATCTTCCACTTCGATTATAGAACAGATTTCATGAGATGCCTTTCCAATCCCTTGATAGGACGGCCAAAAAGGAAGGAAGCCATCCAGATCATTCTCGAATCCTTTATACTTTTCATAGTCGCAACGCATGAACTGATCGGTCCGTTTGTTGTAGAGATAAAAGAAATGGGTCCACGCGCTTTTCGACAACAGGAGCCAACGATCGGTTTCCATGATATGCCCAAACACTAAGTTTTTATCTTTAGATATTGCATCACCGTTTCTAATTTCTGTCAATGTAGGAAGCTTTTCGCCCAATCCTAACACATAGTGAGGTTCAAGCTCCAATTGGTGATTTATTTTAAAGATGGTATCCGAAGTGAATTCATGATAGAAAACATCCTCTTTGTATTTATAGAAGTCCACTTCATACAAATCAAAGAAAAATCGGGTCAGACTAACAGAGGCATTGTTTATGCTCGGGTACACTTTCAAGGGCTTCCCTGAAAGTGTACTAATCACCATCCGATTCCGATTTTGCCCTGAAATATTGAACGGACAATGAACAATCAATGAATCCCCCAGTAAAAAGGTCTTTTCGAAGGACCAAAGATATTTTTCTGGTTCATCACCCGGCAAAAAGCGCAAAAACTGCCCGTCGTCCAAGGAAAAAGTTTTGTATCGGTTACCCTTCTCGTCTTTCATGAAGACCTCATTGTTCATAATACAGAGTGGATAGGTGGGTCTGGAATAACCTTGCGGTCCCTGGTCTTTTCTGTTACCTATTTTATGGAGATATTTACCGGTCTTTTTATCAAATACATAGCATTGTTCTGCATCACTGTAAACGATATATTTATCGGTCAATACCACGTCCTGTGCTTCTTTTAACAAACTATGATCCGTGGTCTCAAGTGCGACATAACGAATATTTGTCAGAAGCGACGATAATTTGGGTGGCTTACTTTCCAAGACTGTTTCTATCCTCAAATCCATTGATCGCGCTGTACCAAGCAACTTGTTCCTAGGAAAGAGAACAGCAAGCAAATAAAAAAACATTTTTTCATCGTATTAACAAAGATAAAGATTAGAATTTGATCCATTGGGATCGACACATGCAGCATCCCATCCTGCTGAGGTCCAAAAGTCTATCCATGAGTTTTTTACTGCTTCACCCTCACAAGTAAATGTATAGCACATGAACGCATTATCACCTGTCTTTTGGACTCTGATACATTGATATTTTATATCAGTACCGCCAATGATAACTTTCTTTTCCTCGTCTGTTAAAACCGAGCATCCTTAAGCATCATTTTTTTAGTTTTTTCATAATATAATATTTAAGAATTTTTTGAATGCGAAAATAAAATATTTCATCAT
>NZ_JAHQUN010000079.1:0-13845 GCF_019052485.1 Bacteroides sp. MSK.20.82 | reverse complement strand
GACTTATGACTTTTCCGACATGCTACACTCCCTGCTCGGTTAAGTTTTCCCGAAAACAGATAAGTCGGCTGATGATAGGTTATTTTCAAAGAACACTTTCCTAATCTCTTGCCAAAGAGATGTTTACGATGCAACCTTTACGGGCGCACAGAGATACTTTATGTACTCACTCATATTGGCGGACATCAGGGCTTTCCAGCATTCCTCAATGAGTATCATCTTGCGGATACCTTTCAAACGGCGCATCTTGGCGATGAAGGTTTCCATGATTATCAGCGTGACCACGGGCAGAAGCACCTTGTTTCCGCTGATATTGTCCAGTTCAAATACGATAAAGCGCTTGTTGGTAAGATCCAGTTCCTTGTCCGAATTAAGCAGGAAATCATAATCACCGCCACGGTAGAACGGTTCCAGCACGTTCAGGAAACCGTCGATGTCAAAATCTTTCTCACGGACTTTCTTCTCCTCAATCATCCGGCGGTAGTCATCACGCACAAACTCGTAGAATCCGTTGAAATCGGGTCTGACATCCCTGTTTTCCATTATCCTGCGGATGTATGCGTTCACCGCTCCCGAAAGGGCCACTTCCTCCGAACGCCTTGGGGATTCATCCTCACGTTTCCAGAGTGTGAGTATCAGTGTCTTGATGCTTTCACGCTTTTCCACGTCAAACTCCCCGGAATCCGTATAGAACGGATTGAAGGCGATGGGATTGTCCTCCTCATAGGTAATATAGATACCGTCCTCTCCATGTGTCCGGTCATGAATCAGGCTGCAAAGTCCCTGATAGCTGTTTCCGGTATCCACCAGCAGGATATGGGTACCCTGTTCATAATACTGGCGGACAAGATGGTTCGTAAAGAAGGATTTACCGCTGCCGGAGGGACCGAGTATGAACTTGTTGCGGTTGGTGATGATTCCCTTGCGCATGGGCAGGTCACTGATGTCCAGATGAAGCGGTACGCCGCTCTGCCTGTCCGTCATACGGATACCGAACGGGCTGGGCGAACTGCGGTAATTCGTTTCCGAAGCAAACAGGCAGACAGCCTGTTCCAGAAAGGTATAGAAACTTTCCTCAGCCGGAAAATCGCCCGCATTGCCTGGAATACCAGACCAGTACAGCACCGGAGTATCTATCGTGTTGTAATGGGGTACGCATCCCATCAGGGCAAGCTGGCTGCCGGTATCGTTCTTGATACGCCTTAACTCTTCCTCGTCTTCCGCCCAGGCCAGTACGTTACAGTGGCACCGTACCGGAACAAGCCCTTTCGTATGCGCCTCGTCAAGATACATTTCTGCCCATTCATAGTTCACGGCATTGCTGCGGCTGTATTTCGACAGGGACAGCATGTTACGTGAGGTCTTTTCCATGCGTTGCAGGATTTCCTGCGCGTCATCGATGAACACGTACTGCGAATAGACATGGTTGCATGAAAGCAGGAGTCCTACCGGAGCCGCAAACGAAAGACGGCAGTCGCTACGGTCCGTGGATAAGCGCTCATAGCGCATGTCCGTGCCCACACTGCCGGGAAGGTCTTCCGTATCGGAAAGCACATGCAGGCAAAGACGTTTGTCACCGATGCGCATACGTTCCGGATCAAGGCAGATGTCCTGTAATACGGGGTGCGTGTCCTCCATACCGAGAGTCAGGTATCTTTCAATCAGCCCGGGACATTCTTCCGTTCCGACCACCTCTTCCGTTCTGAGACGCTTCATCCTGACATGCCCCGAATCGTTCATGATATGCTCGAACTGCTCCACCGCCTCCAGGAATTTCACGACCGAATCCCAGTCCGTGATTTCCTTGGGAAGGATATAGCCGCGGCACAGGGTACTGAAATCACTGCGGCGACGGGCACGTTCGCGTGTGGTCTTTGTCAGGTACAGGAAGCAGCGGTGCCTGAGATACGGGCGTTCGTTGAAATGACGCTCATAGCTGCGAGACAGGAAACTTTCCGTCCCGTCTCCTTCGCTCCGGTAGTTTTCCTTGACGAACCAGTCCTGCTTGTACACGACAGAATAATTGGGAAGCACCTTCATGGCCTTTACCCAGGTACCGTGAATGGCTTCATATTCCGCTGCCGTCACCGTGTACAGTTCAGGCAGCTCGACCTCGAAGGCTACCGTAATGTCCGCATCCTTGCTTACGATGCAGTTGTTTTCCACGGCCAGAATCGGGAATCTGTCTTCCAGATCACAGGCCTTCAATACACTTCTCATTTCTTTCTCTTCTTTTTGGTTAATGCTCTGAATATTCTGCGGCGGGCTGACAGATAGCGCGGATGGCGTTTCTCGGCCAGCATCTTCATCAGCCCGTGCTCACCGTAGCGGGCATTCATGCGGAAGGTCAGCCATACGGCCAGGGTACCGGATACCGCCCCGAAAGACAGGCATACCAGCTGGCTGACACCGGCCATATACAGGACAACCACCGCAAGAAAGACCGATACAAGGCCTCCGGCAAAAAAGAACAGGTACTGTGATTTCAAGCCCTTGAACTCAATCGGACGGCCTGCTCCTTTGTTGATACGGTAATCCATGGCTTACAGGAAGAAGGAACGGAGAATGGTGGCGGCCACAATCAGGAAGATGCAGGCGAAGAACCAGCTTGCCGCAGTCTTGGACGTATCCGGGTCACCGCTGCTGAACTTGCCATACGTCTTGATACCGCCGACCAGACCGAGTACGGCTCCAATGGCATAACACAATTTGGTGGCCGGATCGAAATACGAAGTCATAAGGCTGGTAGCCTCATTGATGCCGGCAAGACCCTGTCCCTGTGCGAAGGCACCTGCCGCTGCCAGCACACACAATACTGAAAATAGGATTCTTCTCTTCATTGTCGAATCATTTTTGGGTTTGACATAAATGTTGAATTCGACTGCAAATATATAAGGCTTAAACCGCTGTGATACAACACTGTCATCAGGTGTCACCGGATGTCATCAGATGTCATTCAGGAAGCCTTACAGACATAAAAAAAGCATCCCGAAAAGATTTCCGGGATGCCTGAATATATCGGTGTCAGATATATTTCCGCCACTCGTCAGACGGTTCATTCCCATCCTTTACCTTAAGCGGTTTGGGATTGCCGTCCTCATCAAGATACCTGTCTATCAGTTCCTCTACAATAGCGGAATTCTCCATATTGGAAAGGAACACGTCCATCAGGCTGGTCTGCCTGATGGAGAACAGGACACGGGCTGCCTGCATGGCCTTCTCATGGTCGGCTTCATCCTGATGTGTCAGATATTCGCCGAGTACTTCCATGTCCCTGCTGGACAGAACAGGTGATACGGATTCAACTTCGGGAGACTCCGCATCAAGGTCTTCCTGGACTTCCTGCAGGAGTTTCATCTTTTCCAGCTGAAGGTTGCATTCCACATCTTCCTGCTGCACGTCCTCCTCCTCACCGATAAAATTCCTTTCAAGTGGCTGGCTCATGAAGGGAGCGGCAGTCTTTCCGGCATTCTCGTCCAGATAGACATAACGGGTACTTCCCATCACTTCTGCATCTGAAACCGCAGATTCCGTTCCGGCAGCTTCTTTCTTTTCCTTCTTCACGCAAGGTTTCCCATAAAGCAGGGTACAAACAGTTTCGATACGCCTTCTCCAGCTATACACGCTGTACAGCAAATAGCCTATACAGACAATCCGTACACAGAAGTATATCAGTTCTTCCATAAAGAATCCTTATAGAGAAAGCATTCAAGTTCATTCTTCAGCAATTCTCCGTGGCGTTTCAAGTGTTCCTCCACGATATTGCTCACATAGACTGAAACACTCATGCCGGGAGCCATAAACGGAATAAGGCGGCTTGCCTTGTTGTACAAACCGCAACGGATACGAATCTGACGTCCTTTCCCGACTGGAGCATCGTTCAGATACACACGGCTATATTCGGGAAAGCAGTTCGCTATTCCTATTTTCTCATTCAACTCTCTGACCTGTCTTTTCAGTGAACAAATCTTATTGGACAGTACATAAACGCAACATAACAGCAGGCCGCAAACCAATACGGCAACAGTCAATACAATCCACATCATTTTCAGAATGTTTTTGGGGTTTTTCGGCGAAACAGCTCGCCAAGCTCTTCACTGTAAGTCTCAAGATGGTGTGCCAGCACATTATCCAAAAAAGCAGGCACACTCATGTCATCACTCAGAAGGGGAAGGATACGGGCCAGCCTGCAATACATGTCATAGCTGATATAGGTCTGCTTTCTGTGTACGGACTTCTTTCTGTCCAGAAACAGTTCCTTGTACATTTCCACCTTCTCTTCCAGTCCGGGATCGGCGCGTATCGTTTTGCGGGACTTTTCCTGTCCCTGTGTCTTTACTTCCGGCACATTTTTTTCCTTTTCTGTGACAGGAAGAACATTCTCACCGACATCAGTTCCAGATTTACCGCAGGAAATGGATTCACTGGCCATCATGTCCTTCAAGGCATCCTCATCCACCTTGAATATCTCTCTTTTCTTTGCCATAGTTCTTATCCCGGAAATATGATACGTTCCATCTCCTGGGCAAACGCCTCAAGACGGCTGTCTTTCAGTAGTGATTCGGAAGGAGGGAGAAGGGTGCAGCGGAAATGCTGTCTGGAAGAAGGTGTCATTTCCTTGTTAAAACGTTCAAGATCCGGAAGTACGGTTTCAAAGACCTTTAACCCCATACGAAGCACTATTGCATTATACATTACATACAGTTCTTTTGAAGTACGGCTGTCCATACGGTTCCAGAATAAACGTATGTCCTTCAGGGGAGCTTCCGGATGCTGTCCGATAAAATCCTGAACGGTCGATACAAAGGAAAGGCTGCTCTGCATGACCATACGGTCCTTTACAATGGGAGTAAAGATAAAATCCATGTTCATGACGGACTCGAATACACCACGGGAGTTCACCGTTCCGGGAAGATCGAAGAATATCAGGTCATAGTCGCCTTCCAGTTTGCCGGGAATCTCTGCGGCTGCCTCCGGCGTGGAAGTGACGATCGGATAGGCCTTACGGGAACCGTCTTCAAACTGACGGCAGAAAAGTCGCTGGTGATACTCGCTTTTCTCAAGGTTCTTCAAATCCCTTCCCCTTAGTTTTTCCAGACTGAACTGGGGATAGTCACAGTCAACGACAGCAACTTTCAGACCTTTTACATAATTAAAATAACTGGCAAGAACCGCTGTTACCGTGGACTTGCCCACACCGCCTTTCTGATTGCTGAAGGCGACAAGAATCGGACGTTTGTTCATACCTTTTGTTTTTGGGGTTAATATTCACTTTTTCTTTCACTAATCTTATAATGGCATTACGCTATTGTGATACTATTGTTGCCATGTTATTATGTCCTTATGTTATTGCAATACTATGTTGCCATATTATTATGTCCTTATGTTATTGCAATATTATGTTGCCATGTTATTATGTCCTTATGTTATTACAATATTATGTTGCCATGTTATTATGTCCTTATGTTATTGCAATACTATGTTGTTATGTTATTATGTCATTATGTTATTGCAATACTATGTTGCCATGTTATTATGTCATTATGTTATTGCAATATTGCACGCTTAAATCGCGTCAAAAATAAGGTCTTTCAAGCATACAGGTAATATGTAGCCTGCACCATGACATCAGATGTCATCAGACGTCTTTATATGTCATATAATCCACTATTTCACAACTGTTTACACGGTCATAATTTTGCAAAGTCAGAACCGATGAACGGCTTGGAACATCTTCCGACGGACAGCAGCACGCCGCTCACGTCGCGCAGCAATCCGCCGGAGGTGGATTCTCTGTTCAAACGAACAGAGCAAGTTGTGTCTTTGTCCGACAGAAAGTATTCTGCCCGACAAAGACCAACTTGCCCTCCCTCACGGTCGGGGGATTTTCCTCCAAAGTCGGAAAATCTGACGGAGAAAGCAAAACAACCCAAAAGCAAAAAAGCATGGAGAAAAAACAGGCAAGAAGGACAGGCAGAAAACCGAAGACTGATCCGGCGGACTACAAGTACAATTTCCGTCTGAACGCACAGGAGAAAAGCAGATTTGAGAAACTGTTTCTGGAATCCGGAGCAAGGGACAGGACAATCTTTATCAAGAAATCAATCTTTTCAGAACAGCTGAAGGTAATCAAGGTGGACAAGGTTTCCATGGACTATTACATCCGGCTCGGGGAATTTTACAGACAATTCCAGGCAATAGGCAACAATTACAATCAGGTCGTAAGGGCCGTACAGAAAAACTTCGGGGAAAAAAGGGCGATGTCCCTGCTTTACAAACTTGAAAAGGCTACCCTGGAACTGATACTGCTCAACAAGCAGATTATGGCATTAACCAAAGAATATGAAAAGAAATGGTTGCAAAGATAAGTCACGGGGCAAGCCTTTACGGAGCACTGTCCTATAACCATGAAAAGGTTTTTCAAGGTACGGCGGAAATCCTGTCAGGACACCGGATGATTTCCGACCGCCCGGGACTGCCGAGCGGGGACATGCGTCTGGCTCTCCTTTCATTTGAAAACCATCTGACGGCAAACAGGAGGACGGACAAACCGGTCCTGCATATCGCCCTAAGTCCGGCACCGGAAGACAGGCTGGACAATGACAGGCTGGCGGAACTGGCAGAGAAATACATGCAGAAAATGGGATACGGTGACCAGCCGTTCATCGTGTACAGACATGGCGATACCTGCAACACGCACGTACATATCGTGAGTGTATGTATTGACGATGAAGGAAGAAAAATCAATGACTCCTATGAGCACCGCCGTTCCATGACTGCCTGCCGGGAACTGGAACAGGAATTCGGACTGCGTAACAGTGCGGATGCGGAAAGACGGAATCCGAAAGCGGAACTGAAAAAGGTCGATGCCTCACAGGGGGATATACGCCATCAGATAGGAAACACACTGAAGGCCGTACTGGAAAGCTACCGTTTCCAGACTTTCGGAGAGTATTCCGCACTGCTTTCCACACTGAACATTGAAGCCCGACAGGTTCGGGGCGATTACATGGGAACACCCTATACGGGTATCATCTATTCGGCTACAGACGACAGCGGTAAAGTGGTCAGCCCTCCGATAAAAAGTGCAAGGTTCGGCAAGCGTTTCGGAAATACGGGACTGTCCGAACGTATGTTACGGCATACACAGGACTTCAAGGAAGGCAGATGGGCTCCTGCCATATCCGGCAAGGTAGTATGGGCCATGCGTAACGCAAAATCTGAACAGGAATTCAGGGAACTGCTGAAACAGGAGCACATTGATGTGGTATTCCGAAGGAACGATACCGGACGTATCTATGGCGTCACATTCATAGACCATGAACGACGCGAGGCGTTCAACGGTTCACGTATGGGAAAGGAGTTTTCTGCCAACGTATTCAACGATCTTGTCTGCTGGTGGGAAGGAATACCCTGGCAGGAGAGACAACAGTCCGGTCCGGAGGAACTTTGGAAACGATACGGTCATCGTATGGAAGAAGGCAGTGCGCTTGAACAGGCGGCAGGCATATTCTCCTTTGAGGCAAATCCGGCAGTCGATTACGAGGAAGAAGCGTTCCGTCGCCGCATGAAACGGAAAAAGAAACCACAGAAGCGCAAATCACGCGGTATCTGATCAATCAAAATGAGTCAACAACAGGGGGAACAACGGATTCCCCCACAATCATCTACATCATTATGCAACAGGAAGACGATTTGAGAGCCCTTGCCAAGATTATGGAATTCGGCAGGGCAGTCAGTATTTTTATTCTGGTAGTCCACGTTTATGTGTACTGCTATCCCAGTATGAGTGCCTGGCATCTGAATCTGGATGTCATAGACCGGATACTGATGAACTTTGACAGGACAACCGGTATATTCGGCTGTATCCTTTGGACAAAACTGATGGCAGTTCTTCTGCTGGCCATATCCTGTATGGGTACTATCGGAGTCAAGGGTGAGAAAATAACCTGGCAGCGTATATGGGCGGTACTTACTGCCGGAGCTGTTCTTTTTTTCATGAACTGGTGGCTGCTGGAACTGCCTTTTCCGCACGAAGCTATTACTGCCTTGTATGTAGTAACTCTCGCAGCCGGTTATCTATGCCTGCTCATGGCGGGACTGTGGATCAGCAGGCTTTACAGACATAACCTGATGGAGGACGTATTCAATATGGAAAACGAATCCTTCATGCAGGAGACAAGGCTGATGGAGAATGAATATTCTGTCAATCTGCCAACCAGATTCCAGTATGGCGGCAAACTCAATGACGGATGGATCAACGTGGTCAATCCTTTCCGTGCGACCATCGTATTGGGAACACCGGGTTCAGGTAAATCCTATGCAGTGGTAAACAACTACATCAAACAGATGATTTCCAAAGGTTTCAGTGTCTATATCTATGATTATAAATTTGATGACCTTTCCACCATTGCCTACAATACCTTGTTACACAATATGGACAAATACAAGGTAAAGCCACATTTCTATGTCATCAACTTCGATGATCCGCACCGTTCACACCGCTGCAATCCCATCAATCCGGAGTTCATGACGGACATCTCTGACGCATACGAAGCAAGCTATACCATTATGCTCAACTTAAACCGCACCTGGATTGAAAAGCAGGGTGATTTCTTTGTAGAGTCCCCGATTATCCTGCTGGCAGCCATTATATGGTATCTCAAAATATTCAAAGGCGGTATCTACTGCACGTTCCCTCATGCCGTGGAACTGCTGAACAAGCCTTACTCAGATTTGTTTACCATATTGACTTCCTATCCGGAACTGGAGAACTACCTTTCTCCTTTCATGGATGCATGGAAAGGCGGGGCACAGGATCAGCTCCAGGGCCAGATAGCTTCAGCGAAAATTCCGCTTACCAGAATGATTTCTCCACAGTTGTACTGGGTCATGACAGGTAATGATTTTTCTCTGGACATTAATAATCCGAAGGAGCCTAAAATCCTTTGTGTAGGCAATAATCCGGACCGACAGAACATCTATTCCGCTGCACTCGGACTGTATAATTCCAGAATCGTCAAGCTGATAAACAAGAAAGGACAGCTTAAAAGCACGGTCATTATAGATGAGCTTCCAACCATCTATTTCCGAGGACTGGACAACCTGATTGCAACGGCACGTTCCAACAAAGTGGCAGTCTGTCTGGGATTTCAGGACTTCAGCCAGCTTAACCGTGACTACGGTGAAAAGGAAAGCAAGGTAATTCAAAATACAGTCGGCAACATATTCAGCGGTCAGGTGGTAGGTGAAACGGCCAAGACACTTTCCGAACGTTTCGGTAAGATTTTACAGAAACGGCAGTCTATATCCATCAACCGTCAGGATGTTTCCACATCCATTAATACCCAGCTGGATTCTCTGATTCCTGCATCCAAGATTTCCAACCTATCACAGGGTACGTTTGTCGGTTCCGTGTCGGATAATTTCGGTGAGAAAATAGACCAGAAGATTTTCCATGCGGAAATTATCGTGGACCATGCCAAAGTAAGTGCGGAAGAAAAGGCTTATAAAAAAATCCCGGTTATCAACACGTTCAAGGACAGTGAAGGGAATGACATCATGCTCCAGCAGATACAGCGTAATTATGACCAGATAAAGGCGGATGCCCAGGCTATCATCAACGATGAAATGGAACGTATAAAGAACGACCCGGAACTATGTGAACGGCTGGGAATAGAAAGTGTAGAAGAGGAGAGAAGAAAAGCTGAATAGATACAGAATGACAAATAAATCCTGAATCAATTTGATTTTCAGGGAACATTCCTTATCTTTGAACTTGAAATAGAACATAACGGCGGATTACGGGATGTTTTCCGTCGATTATATACATAAGTCGCAAGATGCCCAAAGCTGGAATCTGGTAAATTTCAAAAATTGTAAAGGCTATTGCGTGAGGCTTATGCTATACCCTATAGCGTGAGCCCATGCGTATCTTTACAATGGGTTTACCAGACCCTCAGCTTTGGATTCTGCATGGGTTTCATGCTTTTTTAATAAGCTGAGGTATGGCAAAAGTACAGATTATTATGCCCGTCACATTGGACGGTTTCCTGCCGGACAAAAATGAGAAACTGATGGTATGGCTCAATACAGACCGGAACGGCTTCCCTTATTGGGAAGAGCGGGCTACATTCAACATGTATCCGCATTACGGCATGCTTGACTTGATGGATGCAAAAGAGAGACGAGACAATAACTGTACCTTCTTTATGAAAGTACAGGACGAAAAAAGTGCCGAATATGCTGGTGGAGTATTTCTCTTCCGACTCGCAGATGAACTGGTCATTTACCTGCTTCCAATATCATACAAAAGTGGGAAAAACATAACTGGAAAGATTCAATTCGGACAATGGACTTTACGTGAGTCCAAAACATTCCGAAACAATGTATGCAGACTGGTATACAGCCTTAAAGAATAAAGATTACTTCAGATCAAGTTTCTTCATTTTCTTGTACAGGGCTGTACGACTGCAACCGAGTTCCGCTGCTGTCTTGCTGACATTACCATGATTTTTATCAAGCAGATTTCGTATCCTTTCCTTTTCCTGAATGATACGAATATCCGGATTGTCACTACAATCTACATTGTCCAGTCCCAAGTCACAGACATCCAATAATGCATTATCCGCAACAATTACCGCACGTTTGATCTTTGCGTTCAATTCCCGCACATTACCCGGCCAGTCATATCCCAACATACATGCTTTTGCTTCTTCGGTAAATCCCTCATTCTTGACACGTATTCTGCCGGAATGTTCTTTCCTGAAAAATTCGGCAAGCGGAAGAATATCATCTTTACAATCTTTTAATGGCGGTTGAACAATTTCGAGTTCTGCAAGGCGATAATACAAATCCTCACGAAAACGACCTTCCTGCACAGCCTTTTCCATATCCTCATTGGTGGCAGATACGATACGCACGTCAATATGCTTGACTTTATCACTTCCAACAGGATTAAACTCCTTTTCCTGAAGAACCCGAAGGAGAAGAATCTGCATGGAATACGGCATATTACCGACTTCATCCAGAAATAAGGTTCCTCCATTGGCCGTTTCAAAATATCCCTTCCTATCAGCAACTGCTCCGGTAAAGGCACCCTTGACCGCACCAAAAAATTCAGAAGCCTGTAAATCGTTAGGTATACTTCCACAATTGACAGCAACGAAAGGTTTATCACGTCTGTCACTATAACGGTGGATCATCTGGGCTATCACTTCCTTACCGCTTCCGCTCGGACCGAGTATCAGAACTGAAAGTTCAGAAGATGCCACACGACGAGCCAGTGAAGCGGCTTTTCTGGCAGCTTCACTGGTACGTTCAACAAAAGAACGCTCTTTACGTACAATAACTGGCTGCTTAAGCATACTATGTACTAATTCTATCAGTAGCTCTTGATGAACAGGCTTTTGCAAATAATCCTTAGCACCGAGTTTGATAGCACGGACTGCATCCGTGATACAGGCATAATCTGTCATGACAATAAATGGAACTTCCATCTTAGAACGCATCATCCATTCCAGAAGACTAATACCATCACCTTCCGGCAGACGTACGTCTCCCAATACAAGATTGATTTCGTTTTTCTTCAGAATACTACGTGCACCGGGTTCATCTATAGCTGTCAATACTTCGTAACCGGCCTTCTGCAGCCATTTTTCAATCATTCCGCAAAGTATCATATTGTCTTCAACTATCAGAATTTTCATATCTTTTCAGTTCATTTTCTGTTTCATTAATTAATTTTTCAATCCACTCTATAATCTGGATAGCATTTTCACAAATAACATCATCACTAATATCCATATCGTGTAACTTTTCTTGAAAATCACGCAACAACTGTTCCTTTTCAAGCATTTCCCATACAGGCATCATTCGATGTATTGTTTTTCTCATGGATTCACGATTGGTTGTCTTTATGGCTGTTTTAAGTTCCTCAATTTCTTTTCTTGATTCCATGATAACAAGAGACATCATATGTTCATGATCATCTGTACTATCCAACAAGCAGGAAAAGTCAAAATCTCCAGTTTGAGAAACTTTTATTTGAGACATAATGGTTGATAAAAAAGTAAGTAATGCATGGATGTTGAACGGCTTATGAATGCAACCCGCAAATCCTTCTTTTTCATAGATTCCGGAATTTCCGTCACCACGGGCAGTCATGACTGCAACAGGAATGGTTCTTGAATTTCCTATGTCTGAATTTCTAAGTAGTTTTAATAGAGCGAACCCATCGATATCCGGCATTTGTACATCAGTAAGTATCATATCATAATCTGATTGTCTAATAGCTGTTACTACATCCCGTACATTCATACAGGTCGTACAAGTTATACCATTACGCCCAAGCATGTCTTCCACTATTTTTAGCAATATAGGATCATCATCCACAACAAGTACATTTTTCGGCAAAATGGTTATAGACTCACTATAAGAATTACATTCGTCCACAAGCTCATCCGTTTCTGGTAAAAGAAATTCAAGTTTGAACACGCTCCCCTTACCAAGCTTACTTTCTACATTTATTGTTCCATCAAGGACTTTAACTAGTCCCTTAGTCAGAAAAAGACCTAAACCGAAACCTTCTGAATTAACATTCTGCGCAGCACGTTCAAAGGGAGAAAATATTTTTTTAAGCGTCTCTTCATCCATTCCAATACCTGTATCCCTTATTTCAATCAACAGTTTCCCTTCTAAATATTCAGTATGGAAACAGACATTTCCTTTGGATGTAAACTTGATGGCGTTTGTAAGCAGATTGTCTAGTACTTGTTCAAGTTTGTCCGCGTCTCCTTTTACAGTTACATTTGAACCATTATGTTCCGAATATAGAATCAGACCTTTTGAAACCGATTTACGGGAGAATTCATCTGAAATGCGCAGCAAAAAACGATTTAGATGAAAAGGTGCATCATTACGTAAGCTACCGACGTCATTAATCCGGTAAGCATCCATCAGGTCGTTAACTAAATGTAGGACGTGTTGGCAAGAATGACGGATGTCATCTAAATAGATTTCGCGCTTTTTCTTTTCTCGCGTTTCCGAAACCAAATCGGCACAGTTATGTATATTACCAAGTGGGCCTCGTACATCATGAGAAATAGTTAAAATAATTTGCTTGCGCATTTCAAGTAAATCTACATTCTCTTTAATAACCTGTTTTAATTTTCGTTTAATCGTTTCTTCTTTATTAAAATCCGAACGTATAATAAAAAAGGAGAGCAATAATAAAATAATAGCTATGATTATAATTATAGAGAATAAGCGAAAAGCCGTTTTTTGAGCATTTATAATTTCTTTATTATATTCAATAAAATTCTTTTGAATATCATCATCTAAAACACATAAAAGCTCGCTTAATTGATTATTTATCAATTTATTTTTCATGATTAAACTATCTGATTCCATCTCTATCTGAATCAGATAATTTTTATGATCTATATTTGTTTTTTTCTTTAATTCTGAATATTCTATCACATAATATGGTTCTTGAATTGTTTCGGTTTTTCCAAAAAATCCAGCTAAACCTTTCTTCTTTCTCGTTACTGTTCGTGTTTTTAAACTCTTTTTAGGAATTTGGGATTCAAAAAATAAACTGTCTGACTTCTCTTTGGACTTAATAGTTCTCATGATATGCAAAAGAGAATATTCTTTTTGCTCTAACATATTACATAAAGAATCAACTTGCTCAATCTGGATAAAACCATTACAATGTATTTTTATATCTTGTAAAATACTATCTGTAAACAAACGATTCCTTTGATATTCTAAATAGTCTCTATAATTCCATGTAAATACAGACTCACTTAAAGATGATAATTTATTGACATATAAAGGTAAAAC
>NZ_JAHQUN010000078.1:0-14664 GCF_019052485.1 Bacteroides sp. MSK.20.82 | reverse complement strand
GTGCATAATTGGTTCTCCGGGTCCTGTCCAAACCGTACACCCTTGATCTAATCTTCTATAAACAAGCATATTACATCGATCGATGTTGTATTTGTGTTGTAAAAAGAAGATTTTCCTTATGCTTTCAATTATTTTTTTATCAAGAAAATAGAGGAGTAATTTAGTTATAGTTCAGACTAGATGTATTTAAGTATAATTTTACAAATGAGTGTAATGCTGACAATAACATTTTTAATAATGACAATAAGGGAAAGTAAGTAATTGAATTGTTTCATTAATTTAAATAGAATGTTTAAGAGACACTTATAGCAGTAGCCTAATGGAGTTGTAATTTTGAAGATAAGATTTTTGAGGAAGAAAAATAAAAGTGCTACTTGAAATAAATGGTTAGATTCTTTTTGAATTTGCTGCTGTTTACTAATTGCATATTTATAGAAATATTTCTTATTCATATAACATTCATGCTTTATAGAAATAGATTTTTCCACATTAAGAGAAAATCTATTTCTATAAAGTTAAAGAGATATTCCTGAAAATACCAACCAAGATTATTCTAACCTAGCTATCCCCTCCATTAGCGAAGCCCCGCTTACTTGTGCTCCCATTGAAGCTGGTTCACTGGATTTCCACATTTCACCCCACCAATAATTGCAATACATCGCTGGGTAAGCCGCATGATTCAAATTCATGCGCAAAGTTTCAGCATTATTTTTCAGAAAGGTTATCAAATGTTTGCCTATAGAACTAGATGCCTCGTCTAATGCAAGGTTCACTGCATATGGAATATAAACAGACTTAAAAATACTTTGGTCCATACTGCTGCCTTCGTCACGTAAAATACCATTTCGTAAGCAACGATCGCTTGTAGCGGCATAGTTGATCACTTGTTTTGCTTTGTCCATGTATTTACTTTCTTGTGTGATATGGTATAGTTGGCGACAGGCTTCTCCAAATGTTCCCTGTGTATAAGTCAGAGGTGGTTCCTCCACTCGTCCATCGGCATTATACGAATTATTGACCACATACTCGTACAACTTCTTTGCATCAGATAAATAATTTCCATCTTCATATCGTTGATAGAGTTTAGCAGCTACCAGACAACCCGGAGAATTAGTGCAAGCATTACGGTCGTTTTGGGTGGTATTCCATGGAAGTCCCGTACCTTTATCATCTGTCCATGCTCGAGTAATAATGTATTTGTCGTATACAATTTTAGCGGTTTGCGCAAATTTTTCGTCACCTGTTGCTTCGGAGAGATGTATCAGAGTAAGGCAAATCCAGCACATGTCATCAGTAAAGTCATTTAGGAAGCCGGTTTCATCTGATGGATTACGGTGGTAATTGTTAGCGTGGTTGGCATACCAGCGTTCAAAATAAGTGCGGTAAGTAGCAGCCAATTGCTTATTTGTGTCTTTAATACGTTTATAAGAGTAAATCACTACATCCATAGCATGCGCTTGTTGCCAGTAGATATAAGTCGATTCGTCCGACATATCTTTGGGTGTACTCCAAAATGTACCTTTACTTTTATTCATGAATTGCTCTATTAAGACATATGTACAACTGTCGGCAAGAGTTGCCCAAGAAAAAGGGACAGTGGTTTCAGCAGGTGTAGCAATTACTGTTACTGCTGACGAACGATGACCATAGTTATCTATTGCTATGGCAGAAATCTCATATGTTCCGTACTGTGGCAATTGTAATGTATAGTTTCCAGTTTTCCCAGCTGCTCCTTGAATAATTTGTTTCCCGTTATGTGTACCGCCATTCTTTTGCAAATAAGAAAGTTCTACACCGAGTAAATTAGGAGTATTCGGATTTTGCCATGTGATCAGTAGTTGATTAGCAATCTGTGTAGATTTTGCCTCCAAGTTAGTTATTGGAGAAACTGTTATTTCAGGTTCCTTGTTCCTTTCATCATTTGTCTCCGAGTAATTATCGTTTCCTCCTTCTCCGCAGGAGATAGACAGGCAAATTAAGCAAATTATGAATTGAAGTAAATAATAGGTCTGTGCGAATTGTTTCATAATATAAAGCTTTAGAAGTTGTTGAAAATTGTTTCCAAATATTTCAGTCTTGCAATATACCAAGACTTTATGTATTCTGCTTCCTCTTCGGGATTAGCATATCCATACATAGAATATCCTGTCCACCGTTGGCGATCTCGTTCCAATGCGCCTGATTCCACAATCTGTCTTTTATAGTAATCTACTTTAGAAGCCAGGTTTGCCGGGCTGAGAACATTATCTTTAACCGCCATCAAGCGTTCGTATATCCGGCGTTTGATATTGTTCGGGTTCTCGTTCATAATTCTCTCAAAGGGGCGGAAGTATTTGGAACCGGCATCATTACGGAGTATTAGCCCGTTGTCAAAACCAAGACCTTTTTCGGGATCAAGCTTAATGGCATCCCAAGTGCGTCCCAGTGTACCATCCAAGTCCCAGGGCTGAATAATGAACTTGGGTAATAAAGTGAGATTTACATTGTATATACCCCAAAAAACATTTCGTCCTGTGTTATCATAAGCTGACAGCAGATTAATAAAGATAAAATAATCAATCAGAGAGGAAACATCCAGTCGCTCTTCATATTGGGCGGCAAATTCTTCTTTTGATGCTGCAGCGAAGAACTGGATAAGATCGGAAAGATATTTAAATTCGATTTCACCCACCTCGTCCGGATAATCGGACTCAAATCCCTGCCATGCCTGTTTGGAGTTACTATATGGAGTATTGATTCCTTGTAATTTACATTCATCCGTCCATTCTTTACCCTTATAGAGATAACCACCTTTCTTTTTCATTTTCAACTGCTTACGATCGATACGATCGCTTAAAATATACAAACCATGGTAAGCTCCGTCCAAGATCATTTCTACAGGATAGCCATGTGTAGCATTCACAGCCTCGGGTTCTGTATTACTATAATATAAAGTGTTGAAATCGTTCCAAAGATCAAAACAAACACGATTGCGCATTTTGCTACAATCCAGCCACATAGCATCCAGTATCCATGATTGATCTTCTCGCAGACCTAATAGCTTTGCGTCTTGATTTTCATTCGTTTGACGGTTTTTCAATTTAAAACTGAAAGACTTCTTGGCATAACGTAAAGCTCCTGCTCCACGAAACTCGATACCGGCATAGCTCTCAAATCGTAAGACAGAGTTGTTGGTGCGCCGTTTAGGATCAGTCAGCACTATGTCACACGGGCGTTTATTCTCATCCTCAATACCTTCAGGAGCAGAGATCTCAATCACGGGAACACCAGTTACAATCAATCGACAAGACCTAATTTTATCAATAGTATTGTTACCTGCTTCCATTTCTATATTTTGTCCGGGATTCAGGCTCAGTGCTATATTCTCGCCCGACTTAATTTTCTTATCTCCGATCTTGATAAAGTCGACTCCAATGCCGCCAAACTCAACTTTGACCTTTGCAGGTTGTACGGCATCCATATCTATAGGTAGATAATACGAATTGTTCACATAATCCACAGCTGTAGTTACTCCGTCGATAGTCAGATTCAACAAACGAAGATAATCTTCTTCTCCTTCTATAGACGATTGCATAACGGTAATTCCTTTTTCTTCTTTTCCCGAGATGATTGCAATCCGTCCATTTCTTGGTAAACCGGAAGTGTTTTTTTTGACTTTGATTCGAACCTTAGTGATACCTATCCCTCCGGAAGAAGGTGAGAGCGTCATCCAATCGCAATGTATACTTGATTGCCATGCGCCGCCTGAAGATACGTTGACTTCTTGTTCACCGCCTTCTATCGTCATTGCTACTTGATAAATGGATAGAGAAAATGGTAAAGTAGTGTACACATCGTTTTCCTTATCCGAAGAACAGGCTGCAAGCAGACTTAAAATCAATAAAGCCGGTAGTATTTTATAAAGATTCATAATACAGATCTAAAATTTAAATGTATATCCTGCGCCAATCACATGTCCATTTGCTTCATCCTCATCTGCATGATTCTGATACAAATAGTAAAAATCAAGTCCGTGGTGTTTGCTCAACTTCCATTCTACACCTAAGGTCCAGCGTGTTTTGTCAATCGCCCCTTTATCGTTAAGCAAATGAGTCAATTCGCACGAAGCGTAAGGAGTGAGACTGCATTTAGGTATATTGTATGTTGCTTGCAGACGAGAACGAAGCACGTTCTTTCCTTTACCTTTCACGTATTCATCGTCTTTAGGACTACCATCGTCACCATCAAACTTTGATACAGACTGACTGGGTCGATAGGTATATTGCCAACGCTCCCGAAGTGAAAATGTGAATCTATTTAAACTCACTTTTCCCGTTAGTTGGAAATAGAAACGGTGTTTGGGTTGCCAATATTCAGGGATAACATTCCCTTTGTTTGTAATTTCAGAAGGGTGATTATAATAGATGTAAGTGTATGCTGTTGCGGCTTTCAGCCAGTTTGTTATTTTATATGCTACACCTGCCGATCCCGACCAACGTCCCACTTCGCTTAACTTGTCGCGTGAACGGAACTCTCCTTCCAGCGAAATATCAAAGTCCCGGAATAATCTTTTTTCCATCCCCACACTGGTCCATAGACCCAAATCGTCTTTTTGTGCTTGTAAAGCAAAAGATACAAGACAAAACAAACCTGCCAAAAAAAGTTTCTTATTCATTTCCACGTGGTATTTTGGTTAATGTATCAATCGTATTTATCTCATTTGTCATCGGTTCATAATAGATTTTAAGCATGGCGGCATCGCGAAGAAAGTCAATGTACCCAACTTCCACCCGAATAATTTTCAGTCCGGTACGCGCTTTAATATCTGCAATCAATTCTTGTTCACACGAGGATTTGATAAGTTCGATTCGATCATAGAGTATCAGTTTACATGAAACATGCTTTAGCCACCGATTACTCTCACACAACCAGATACATAATACAAACAATAAATTAGCTCCTATTAGTCCGCCATAGTTTACTTCCACGCCCAACGCGTTTATTACTGATATGGCGATAATAGCAAACAGATAAGTCATCTCTCGTACAGGCATGGACTCAGTCCGATAACGGATGATACCGAAAATAGCAAATAAGCCGAGAGCAAATCCGACCTTTAACTTTACACTACCCAGCAGAAATATCATCAAGAAAATGCTGATACTTATTAATGTGAAGGTGAAGTGATAATCTCTCCGCTTGCTCTTTGGATAATAGAAAAGGTGGATAATAATGCCTGTTACCAAAAAGTTGAAGCCAAAGCGCAGCAATAACTGCAAAAAGTCACCACCGTCTATGAGTGGAGTTTCTATTATATCAAGAAAATCTAATTCATCCATATATAAGTATGTTTTTATATTGATCATTAATATACTCCCATTTTATTCAGCATTCGTAACTTTGGTTTCAGCCGATTGCATTTTAAATGTGACACTGTAAGTGCTGACCCTATACAATATTTGGAAAATCCGGAAGATTGTATATGTAGTTTACGTAGTATCTCTTTAATAGGTGAAGAATTGTGTCCATCTCGTTTCAGCTCAATGATAACAATGTTATCCAAACTTGATATTTTTCCACTTTGTAAGCAACAAAATGTTACTCCTGTATCAATTGTAAGGCGCTCGGTTTTATGTTTATTGACAAGTGTAATACGGCGAAATGAGTTTTCAAGCAAAGGCAGAAGTTGTGATTGCTCATACCAGGCATGTTGACGTAAAAATGCTTCACCACCGTCTTCTTTGATCGTGTCAATACTCCCGATGCGGATTCTCTTCTTGTCTGTTCTTCCCTTATTATTTTTATTTTTCACTTCCAAAAATGTGAGATCTGAATCTACGTATGTGCGTATACGGATTTTCTCCCGTACGACCCGTCCATTCTGATGAGTTAGATACATGTCACGATCTGCTGTATCTAAGTAAATTGTATGATAAGCAATATTGTATTCACCGTTCACTTCTTGAACGCGGTAGTCATGTCCGGCAGCAAGAAGTATCTCTTTTAATATTTGGTAAGAGGTGACATATTTGGTATCAGTACGGTTCATCAGCTTTATGCCACTCATTTCCTCCAAAGATATAGGAATATATTCCTTGAGTGTCTGCAGAATCTCGGTCATGTTAAAGATAGTATTAGAATAAAAAGGGAAGGTAACTTCAAGGTTAAAGTTTCCTTCCCTTCTTTTTTTAAATTAGCATCGTATTAGTCCCATTCAATAGCCTGATCTTTATCAGGTATCTGAGTATTAATGTTGCGCTGCATGGAGATAGTACCTTCAAACCGAAACTTTATTCTGGCTCCCGGCGCTAAAGTATAATCTTCAAATTCATAGTCAACATCACGAATCATAACGGTACGTCTCAATAAATAAGGGCGGACAGCATCCATCTCTTCTTCGATATAACTACTAGCTCGGGTATTTATTTTAAAACCATTGTTTTCGGAGTTATCACTTGTCAACTCCACAATGTTAGTATTCGGAACAAAATGGGCTATGATTTTGTAGTTTCTACGGTCCTGTCGGCTTTCGTCAATTGTACCTGCATAGAAGAATATAGTTTCATCATCAATAGCATAAGTTACTATTTCACTTTTCACCAATGGCTCATTTTCTCCTGCACCTGCATCTACCAACTTGCCTTGTAAGTTAGTACCACCGTATGTACCCGAATAATCATTAAAAGGCATGACGCGGAGTAATGCTTTACGATAATGCTTACGATAATTCGGTTTGTATTCACCATTTGGGGCGTCTTCAATAGTCAGCGGTAATACCCACTTATCAACTAAATCCAGTCCAGTCAGATCAAACTCTATATCAAGATAGCCTACATTTTCTCCAGCTTTAATCTGCACGGTTTCAGGGAAAGAGTAATGTTTAGAGGGCATTTCCCTATACCAAAGGTCTTCGCGACTGGAAAAGCGAGCTATGTTTAGTGTTCGCAAGGTATCCGCGTCAATCCCAATTTTTACGGTTATATCGCGATCGTTTTTAGTCGATCCGCTGACAAGGATAGGCAATCTATAGGTTGTTTTTCCCGTTTCGCTATAAGACAGGTTAATTCTAGTTACCCCATTGCTGTTAATCGGTGCTTTGAATGAAATATAGTGCTCAAACTGCTCCTCTTTCCATTCGTCATTACAGGCACTGAACATCACTAATACAATTAGTGAAAATAGTAAAGTATATATTCCTTTCATATTTATTACCATGTTTAAGATTAATCATTGTACGTCCAGCCTGGATTCTGAGTCAGGCGCTTATTACGTTTCAATTCGCCATGTGAAATCGGCCAAAACCACATTTTATCAGAGAACGTAGCAGACAAATTCCAAACAGCAATCGGTGTATGGAACATTTCGCGATCCGATTCTGTCATAAGTGTATTGCAACCGTAAACGGGCATTGCCTCTTCTACCCGTGCATCTTTCCAACGGCGGATATCATAGTAACGCTTTCCTTCCCCCATCAACTCTATTTGTCGTTCGCGTTTCAGATAAATACGAAAAACATCCTTGTCTGCATATATATTGTTATCGAAATCGGGTACACCAGCACGCATACGTACAGGCTTAATTCCTTTTCTCATTTCGGCAACTGAACGATGAATGGAATGAGTCTTAGTTCCATCCCAAGATGGAATATCATATGTACCTTCACTCACTTCATTGATAGCTTCAGCATACATCAACAAAATGTCCGCATAGCGAATTGCCGGCTCCGGCTTATATCGAAGGTTGTCGATACTGTTATTTTGATAGGTGTCATCGGGATGCACATACTTCATCACTCCTATACCCGTGCGCAACCAAAACATACCTGCATTATATCCATCCCTTTTTCCGCGATAATAGAATATTTGTTTATTTCTATCTGCAATTTCTTTTTCATTACCTAAATACCAATAAGCTCCGTTATATGCAACTGAAGCATAGAAGCGTGGTTCTCGGTCGGCATATTGCAAGGAAACTCCGGCAGCAAGTGGTTTATGTTCTTCTGCAGTAGTCGTGAAACCTGTAGCACGCGGACGAGTGTCTAAACGATGATTGTTATTATATTCTGGTACATTCGCATATTCAGAGTTCATACCCGGACAATTGCTTCCGTCGTTCATATAGTAAGCATCCACAATCTTTTGAGTCAGCCCACTTGTATTCCATCCGGTAGCGGTAAGTGGTAACTGGTGAACCACCATATCCCTGATACTTTGCCCTCCAATATTTCTACCCCGGCTAAAAATTAATTCAGGATTACTTAATATATCTATTTGACCATTGAATACAGAACGGTAAGATTCGAACGGGTCAATGTCTTTCCAACCTTCTGGATAATTGGCATTGCTATATACTTCATGATATGGGGGATTGATTGTTGCCGGTTCCGCTGGCGAATCTGTTGTACGTCTATCAGCCGTATATAACTCATATACCCCTAAATCCATGACATCTTTAGCGGCAGCAGCAGCTTTTGCCCATTTTTCTTCGCTATATTCAGGAGAAAGCAAGCGATTGCCTTTGTCATCTACCAATAGTTGGGCGAATTCATCATTGTTACCATTAGCTAGTGGGCTGGCAGCATAAATCAACGCTAGTGCACGAGCAGATAAAGCTGCTCCACGAGTTGGGCGGGCAGCAGAATTCTGACCTCTTGTTAGAGCCAGATCCTTAGCTGCCAAAGCCATTTCCTGACTGATATAATCAGCAATCTCCTCATAAGGTGCACGTGGAGTAGCCAGTTCATCGTAGGATGCGTCATAATCAAGTCCGTTATCTGGCAATAAAGGTACCGGACCATATCTACGAAGCAATAACCAATAGTAGTAAGCTCTGACAAAGCGGGCTTGTGCTTTATAGTCAAGCCGTTCGGCTTCACTTTCAAATTTATCGTTCATGTCGACATACTGAATAAAAATAGTAGCTTGTCGGATTCCCTGATAACATCTTTCCCACATACCTTGTTTAGTATTCTCATCATACAATCCTTCTTTAAATTCATTATATGACAATTCACCCTCTTTGGATTCTTGTATGGAACCGTCATCATCACCGTAATACATATCATCCGCAAAACAATGTGGAGTGACTCTTTTGTTACAAACATCAGCACAAGCATCGCTTAGATAACTGAACGCATTTGCTAACCAGGCTTCTGTTTTATCTCTGTCCGTAAAAACTTTTTCGATGGTTTCCCGATCTCTAAAAATATAGTCAGAGTCTAAATAGTCAGAACAGGATTGTATGCTTAACCCTAAAACTGATATCAATAGAATATATAGTTTTTTCTTCATGTTGTTTATTATTTTATAAATTAACACTTATACCCATAGTTATCGATTTTGTTAACGGATATGATTCACCTCTGGGATCGCCCATTTCAGGATCCCAAGTCTTGAAACTAGACCATGTCAAGAGATTTGTTCCTACCAAAAAAATACGGATATTATTAAAGTGCATCTTGTTAACAATTGATTTGGGGAGTGTATAACCAACATCAATTGTTTTTAGTCGAAGGTAACGACCATTTTTCAACCAGAAAGTAGAGTTTCGGTAGTTATTATTGCTGGCATTGTCACCTTGGTAGCTCAAACGTGGATACGAAGCATTAGGATTTTCATTGGCAGGAATACCTAATGTTTCAGCTGTATCAGCATCTACCCATCGGTTGTCCAGCATACCTTTAAAAATATTTCCCCATTCGCCTTCTGTAAAGGCCCATACACACTTGCCATAAGTGAAAAATGTTGATTTACCTGCTCCTTGAAAGTGGACATTCACATCTAAACCTTTCCAAGAGGCAGATGCACCTAAACCATAAATCAGATTTGGGCGGCTAGTTGCACCGATAGCTACCTGGTCTCCATCATTGATCACACCATCACCGTTAACATCTCTATACTTGATATCTCCCGGTTGTACCTTTCCCCAACTTTGTGTCGGGCTATTGCGGATATCATCGTAATCTTTGAATAATCCTTCTGCGATTAATCCCTTGCATTGGTCCACACGATAGCCTCTTTGCATCTGATAGGCATATACATTATTCTCCTCATCTCTTTCCAGTACTTCATTTTTACTATAAGTGATATTGCCACGTACAGTTAAGTTCACGTCATTGATTCTCTGTTTGTATGAGAAGTGTCCATCGAAACCTTTAGAACTTACAGCACCTACATTTGCTGCCGGATTATGCCCGTTCAAACCGACAATCTGAGGTAAGTAGTTACG
This sequence comes from Bacteroides sp. MSK.20.82, assembly GCF_019052485.1. Lineage (NCBI taxonomy): Bacteria > Pseudomonadati > Bacteroidota > Bacteroidia > Bacteroidales > Bacteroidaceae > Bacteroides > Bacteroides sp. MSK.20.82. The sequence goes on along the minus strand of NZ_JAHQUN010000078.1, from coordinate 4,458 downwards.
AACCATATAAATTCCGGTACGTTTTTCATCGAAATAGTCGATCGTTGCAGTAAATTTATCATTAAACAATGCAAGGTCTATACCTAAGTCATTCTTTTCAGCAACCTCCCAAGTGATACCATTGGAGGCTACATCTGCAAATCCTAAACCACCAAACGAATAACTTGAAGGATATTGTGCCCAATCGTATCCTCCATAAATAATCTCATTATCCCCGTTTTTATAACGGTCTGCAATAGTATAAAGATAGGGGAATCGCGTTCCGACATTATCATTACCTACTTTACCATAAGAGAAGCGAACTTTAAACATATTCATCCATTTCAAATGTTTTTTGATAAACGGTTCTTCCGCAATATTCCATGCAAGAGAAAAAGCAGGGAAAAAACCAAAACGGTCGCCTTTGGCAAAGTTTTCACTTCCATTATAGCCAAAATTAAAATCAATAAAATAACGATAATTCCAATTGTAAGCTACACGTCCGGCCAAATCCTGATTACGTTTGTTAATACCAGTCTTCAAATCTTCTCCTAAATTCTGTGTCTGAATGTAAGAGTCTTGTGTATACTTTATAGTAGCGCTAGGGTGATGAGCTCCAAAAGAACGATCCCAGTTTAGCATCATGTCTAGGAATTCCCGACGATTACCGCTAGAACTGCTTTCCTGTTTCATGTTCTGAGAACCACTGATCTTCTTCCATCTTAATTCACCAGTTTCCGGATCTCTGGCACGTTCTGCCAACCATTGTTCTGGCCACTTCAGACGACGGATCGTATTTTGGTTGTTGCTGTCATAGCCAAAACGCCCAACGAACTTTAATCCTTTAGTTATGAAATCAAAATTTTGTTCCAAAGAAATATTTGTTTCAATATTATTTGTCCAATTTTCATTGAATCCAGTTTGGGTTGCAGCTACCCATGGGTTTGTTTTATTGCCGGATCCAATAGCTGGTATATATCCGTTGGAATACATAACAGGGGTCTTAATTGGATTATATCCGAAAAGTTCCCCCCAAACATCACCATCACCTAATCCCGGACTATTACGTTTGGATAAGAATCCTGCTACCCCGACTTTCAATAAGGTTGTTTTTGTAATGTCAATATCGGTATTCAAGCGGTAGTTCCAACGATGGTAAGCTGCATTGGTATTATAATCATCTTTCAAAGATTCATCTGTATTATACATACCATCTTCTTTCACATAGCTAGCAGAAACAAAATAACGGGCTGTTGTTCCACCTCCACTCATATTTAAGTTAATACGGTTACTCCACGCACCGTCTTTGAGTAACATGTCCATCCAATCCACATTCGGATAAAGATCCGTATCCAAGCCTAAACGTAAGATGTCCAACTCTTCTGGTTTATATACAGCCTCGTTGTTACGGGTAATTCGCGATTCGTTCATCAAGCTGGCATAAGTAAATCCGTCTTCGAACTTTGGAGTTACAGTCCTCGTATTATAGGTTGTTTCTACTTTAGCATCAATTTTGATTTTACCGGCTTTTCCGCGTTTAGTAGTAATCAATACTACACCATTAGCACCTTTCGAACCATAAATAGCAGTAGCCGAAGCATCTTTTAATACAGTAAACGTTTCGATGTCTTCGATATTGATTTCATCCATACTGCGTTCGAAACCATCAACTAATACATAAGCAGATGAGTTGGCACCAAACGTAGATATACCGCGAATCCAGAACTCAGATATATTTTTACCTGGCTGTCCAGAAGTCTGACGCGCCATAATACCCGGTACATTACCTGCCAGTGCATTGACAATGCTGGAAGATGGATTACGTTTCAGCTCACCAACATCTACCGTTGTAATAGCACCTGTCTGTGTTAGTTTTCTCTGAACTCCCGTACCAGTAATAACGACTTCATCTACTGCTCTTGTCACGCTTTCTTTCATAACAACGTTTATTGTACGTTGTTCTTTAACCATTACTTCTTTCGATTCATAACCAATATAAGTGAACACTAACTGGCGGTAAGGTTCCATGGTTATGGAGTAATGACCGTTCATGTCTGTGATTGAACCTAAACCGGGCATGTCCTTCACGGTGACATTCACACCGATCAACGGCTCTTTGGCTTCGTCTGTAACAACACCTTTCACAACAACTTTTTCTTGCTGCGCCATAACCGTTGAACAAAGGCACAACAGCATGATACATAATGATAAATATTTTTTCATATTATTCATGTGCGTTTTAATCATTAGTTATTCTTCTCCTTCGTAAGCAATCTTACGGATACGCCGATTGGAACCATCACCGATGTAATACGTATCGGTTGCTTCATCGTAAGCTATACCTTTCGGACGGTCGAAACGGGCCTCTTGACGTAAATCTCCATCTACATATCCCCATGGGTTACCATTCAGACTGGCGCTTCCGCGACCGGCAAATGTTGAGACCTTTCCTTGCGGGGTAATTTTACGGATACATTGCCCCATCTTATCACAAAGAATAAAATCGTATTCATCTTCTTGCCCTGCATACTCTGGGTTCTTTACGAAAACTCCTTGATAAGGAGTATTAAAACGTGCGCTTGTTCCAATTCCGTCTACATAAGCAGCTCTTTCTGCTGTTCCCGCTACAATGAAGGGAGTGACAAATCGTTTACTTGCCCAATCATAATTTGTGCGCTGAATATAGTGTTTGTTAATAGACACAATATAAGCATAATTCCCTGTCGGATGTATACGGATATTATATTCCCATCCATTATCCATTTGAAAAAGTACTTCTTTATCAGCAGGAGTTGTACGTGTACCGTCGAAAATTTCTTGAATTTGTTGCTTCTCTACTTTGAAGAATTGCCCCTTATCCCAACTATTAAAGTACATATCACCATCTACCGGATGAAAAGTTACTGTATTACAAGCTTTGAAATTAACCAACGCTAATCTGTTTCCCCACATTTTATAATTGCGCTCATCGCCCTCAGGGGCTTCTCTATTACGTGTAAAACCATATACAGCTGCTCTCAATTCGTCTCCTTGGTCAACTGCCACAGCCATGTGATTTTCATCAAAAAAGGCAAGTGCACGTCCGCGGTTAGTACCTCCCATGTCACCTTCTGTAAGAGCCGTTCCTACATATTGGTTTTTGAGGTCGAGAATACGCATATTACCGTTTCCTTCATTTTCATCACCTGCACCTCTATCGGCTGCAACGTACACTAAGTGGGGATATTTAGGGTCAAATTCTAACCAGTTGGGGGAACCAAATGCACCACAATCATTAAATGGACCATCTTTTGTATCGTATCCGCCGTCATCTCTACGCGAACCACATAATGTACTCACTAACTGTTTTCGCACATATTCGAACTTGGCCTCTGCGATAGTAGATACTACCGGATTGTCGCCATTGGATATTTGTACTTCGATTTCTCCGGAATAAGCCTGTGAAGGTACCAAACAGTAGATAGAATGATTTTTCACATTGATTACGATAGCTTTTTTTCCACCAACAAAGACATTCACAATAGACGGATCATTACCAAAATTTTCTCCTGATATAACTAATCGCTGCCCGAATCCCCCCGTAGTCGGATTGATACCACTTACTTGAACCGGAATATTCGGATCAAATGCTGCATTGTCTGAATCTCCGTTGCTGTCATTGTCATCACTACAACTTCCGAAGAATAGAGCAACTAGCAGTAATGCCATCCAGCATACCCGCCAGTAGTCTTTCATGATTTTGTTTTTTTTCATACGTAAAAAATTAATGATTAATAAAATATTATATTGTTGGTTCATTACTTATCTCTTGTTGTATTATGCTGAAATGATTCATCCATGCGAAAAAGTATTCTTTCAACTTATTGTCCATATTTTTAATGATTCATCTTATCCATTAACACTTGTATCCAATATCCTCCAATTACGGAACGTGCCTTAAATCCGGTCATTCTGCCAGTTTTGGTATCATGCCAGTCACTGATAGGCACACGTGAAGTAGTTTCATTGATGTATTTATAAAGAGGATCTACAAACTTCTCAAAAATTTCACGGTTTGGAGACATGGCTGCTGTCCACATAATCCAGTCGGATTTTGTGTAATCTCTGCGGGAATCTAATGGCAATCCATATAGATTCTGCTTTGTCAGATAGTAGTTGATTTCTTTACTGATTACATTATTAGGGAATATATTCAAATTCCACATCTTATCCCAGATAATATTATACTTTTGACTCCAGGTATTATTGCGGTCGAAAGCGAGGCGATAATGGTCACCTTCATTTGCCATTTCTTCCCATTTCATCGCCATTTTTTTAGCTATGTCAGCGTATCTTTCTGCTACACTGTTTAATCCGAGTATATGGGCTATTTCACTATATCCGGCTACACCCATAATCGCTTTTATTGAAAGATTGGCATTATGAGCCCAATGGCCTGCAAAATCATCTGTACAAAGTTGATTTTCCGGGTCCTGTCCA